>JBBQRC010000676.1:0-3487 GCA_038215215.1 Pirellulales bacterium | reverse complement strand
GATCGAGACGAGTGACTTTACTTCGGTACAGCAGCGCGTACTGGACTTGCAACAGCCAGCGTTAGCGACGCCGAATACAACTGACTCACACGCACCTGCTTGCAGGGCGGAGAGATCACCCACGGTCTCGCGAATCGGCAGTGATTTTCTTGCTCCGCTGTTGATTGACGAGCTCCGCGATGCGCTGGGACCTTGTGTACACACGGCTGGGCAACGAGCGAGCGACAAGGGCTTCTTACCAATGAGTGTGGCAAGCTACTTTGTATTGCTGGATTGGACCGCGAGACAAATTCGCAGCGATCAATGCGGCTCGCCGCCAGCGAGCGCCGAGCCGGTATTCCTTAGGCTCGGCATCAGTGCCGAAATATGGACGGAGTTGGTCCGCGATTTTGGCAGGTTGTTTCGCATCGTCGCTGGCCAGCCCCACGTAATCGATTCTCATCGCGATCGCCGGGGTTCGCAGCGCTACAAAACCCGGCAGCGCGCTCGTGAACTCTTGGTTGGCTAGTGCTTCTGCAAGTACCTGTTTACCGCATCTTCGACGTCCACCACAGCTTCTTCCACCGCGGCCGCCACCAAGCAACTGCGTTGCAGGTGAAACGTCAGCATGTTTTGCTAATTTTTTCGCAAGTCGGTCACACTCTGAGCGAGACGGCTATTGAATCATCACGTTACCGCGCCCTAGAGAAAAAACTTGGGCAAACGTTCACGCTTTGCTGCTTGAATCTCGCAGAGTGTCTCCGACCCAAATATCTGGTCGCCAGGATTTTGCTGTGTCCCCGAACTTCTCGTCACGAATCCCGGACGCTATTGGGCACAGCCAGTGGCACCCATTCACCCGTGCCACACCCGCCGTCGTGCATGTCGTCGATTACGGTCCCATCGACGTGAACGGAGGCAAGGAGGAAAGTTACACCGCAGTTTACACGGCGATCAAGAATTTCTACGAAGGTGCCATGAAAGGTTACCGGCACGATAGCAGCTATGGTGGAATCATGTCCCCGCAAAAGATTCTCTGTGATGCGAACTACATGCCAGACTAAGTGATTGCAGCCATTATCAAACTGAACGGACGCAGTCGCAAATCGGTGATGCAGCCCATCTATGGCAGTGGTTCCGGCCATTACTACGGCGCAAAAGCCTACAATGCCCCCAGGAGTATCGGACGGTTGATCATCGAAGTCGGCAACATCTGGGACATGCAGTTGGACAAGAAACGTAAGATTTTTAAAGTCATCGCCAATGTCGATTACGAGAAGCAAGTCGTCCATCGCGCATTCAGGCTGCCGCGGGTCAAGCCTGGCTCGATCGCGTTGTTCGCTGGTCCCAACAACCAGCACAAGCAATATCGCAAGCACATCGTCAACGAGTAAATTCGGGTCGTAATGGATCCAGAGAAAGGTGAAGTGAAAAAGTATTATCGAACTGGCGACAATCACTATTTGGACAGCACCACCTTCGGCCTGGTTGCACTCAGCAAGCTGGGATTCAAACCATTTGGGATACTCAGTTAAAACTTCCGGCGCAATCGATCGCGAAGTTCACTTACCCTGCTTGCTCGCAAGTTTCGAACCGCAGTATGCGAACCCGCAAATACGGTGGTGTAGGGTGGTCAGCAATGGCCATCCTCACCCGATTTAGATTGCATATCGTATTGGTAACCAGACGGAATTCGCCGTTTTAGGTTGCGGTACAATTCTTCGCGGCGCTCCCGTTCGAGAAAGCGGCCAAGACGAATCCGCTGAGGAGCGTCAAAAATATGCTCCGATCGTACAACAAGGAACAACTTCCAGTCATTTACGATCCCATACGTTTTTTCTTTTTCAACACGACAGACATGCACCCATTCCAACTGCCTTCTTGTTCCTATACTCCACATGCCTTCAAAAATCGACGCGTGACCGTCCTCGACACGAAGCGTCGTCTGACCAAACCGTTCAATCAACGTGTAAACACAGGTCGCTCCCCACCCGCCGCAAATCAGAACGTAAAGGACGAATTCAGTCGGCGTCGGCGGCACAAGTGGCATGCGGTCCTCTGCCAAAACGAACATATAGACAATGCTATAGATAAAGACGCCAACCGATAGATATGTAAAGAAGTTGTGACGTTCTCCAGCGTTGGCGACAGTGAACCGCCAATCTGTATGCCGCGAGATGTGTGCAATTAGGTCATCCGTCACTCTTTGAATCGTGGCATCGCTCTCATCCCTAGCAAAGACTGCGTTTCGTTGTGCCAACTCGGAAATGTCGTACGGCAATTCTTCGGGTCGCGGCATAGTTGCGCCCGGGAGCACGACGGGGATAACTGGAATCCCCTTGATAAGGGCACGTGCTACCTCCATGCGAACAATGTCGTTCTCGCTGTCGAGTCGCCTTGATCCGGACGCCGTTTCGGCGGTCACCCAATCCATGCCGATCAAGACAATCATTGCTACGCAATGTTGAAGAGCTCGTTCAATCGTGTCAACGAAATCGGTGCCTGCAGCGATTGACTCTTCGTCCCTGAAGACAGCATGACGCCCGAATTCAGCCGTTAGCGATTCGTGAATGCGAGCGCCAAACTCAGCTGAATCAGTCCGTCGATATGAGATAAAGACAGATTGAGTTGCCATAGTTCGTCGCTGTAGCAAATTAACGTCCAAGGTAACCCGGCGGCGGCCAAGAACCGTTGATTTCAGAACCCGCCCGATCCGCCGCTCGGTTTGACCGCCTTGATGGGTGAATCATTGGTAACGGACGGCAACGCAGTTTGCGAAGACTGCACATTTACGTTTATTGAAGCAGGCAGAGTGATGTTGACATTGGCTTCGTTTCGCGTGCTTGTGCTTCGCGTTGCCGTAGGCAAGGCAAGCCATATCCAAAAAAAAATGAAAGCCAATGGAGCTCCAAATGGAAATGCGAGGCCCAAACAATGGGTTGTTTGTCGGCCAAAGCGTTTCCAGGCGAAGTCTGAACCGACATAGTAACTCTGATCCGCTTGACCGGACTCGCGTGATCGGAGCCAGGCGAGCTTACAAATTGCCGCCAAAAGACTTGCGAAAATTAGAGCCGACAAGAGTAAGCCGAGACAAGCGATTGGCTTCAATAGGCCGTTCAGGCTTTCCTGTGACGCAACCGCCGCGTAGGCGGCAGCGAAAATAGTTTGTGAAGCGAGGAACCAGCTCATTCGGGAATTAATTTGGCTATGTTCAAACCTAATTTCGTCGCGAATGAGCTTGTATCCATCCGGTACGTCACGTTCACTCTGTTCAGTGGTCATGTATACAGTCTGCCTTAAATTGCAGTTCGCCCAACGCTAGTCATCACCGCGGTCGCCATAGGTGATTTGGTAAGCAAAAATGACCGGCTCGGCGACTCCGGATCATGTACGCCCAACATGGGCGTGAGTTTATGGGGTGCGGAACTCGCGAGAGTTCTCAGTCCCCTGTGTTTAGTTCCGATGTTCTTATGGGAGTCATGATACCAAATGGATAGCTCGTAAGAAA
>JBBQRC010000675.1:0-3525 GCA_038215215.1 Pirellulales bacterium | reverse complement strand
GTATGTGTTCAAAAACATCGTTCCAGTAGGCCACACTGTAGCTGCCAATTTGGGAGCCAAAATCGATATTGCAGAAGTCGCCTAGCCACAGATTCTGATGATGAGCGCGGGGGAGTTTCGATTTGGCTGCTTGCATCAGTTGGCTTGCAACTTCTAAACCGCCAACGCGATAGCCGGCATCGTGGGCAGACTTCAAGAGAATTCCAGTGCCAAAACCCAATTCAAAAACACCTCCGTCGATACCCGCGGCCGCTTGACCAGCTAACTGTTCGAGCACAAGTTGCTCATACCGTCGATCCATGCCCATGGAAAGTGATTCGTCATTGCATGTCCGCTGATTAATCTCATCCAGAATGGCACAGATTGACTCATAGGCCTGACGCACCACGGTGGAACGCTGCGTGCTGCCTTTCTTGGAGGCGGCGATGAGCCTCGCGAACGCGGGTTCCTGCTGGCACTGGAGGGTAATAAGCTCGGCAGTCGACATGTGCGTGAGGTCAATCAACGTACCGTCGACGAGCATCACCATGGCCTGACCGGCAACTCCTGCGGTTTGGTTCAGCGTAGGAACCGCCAAAGCCTCTTTCGCAACGCTAGAATCGAATGTTAACATAGGTTTTTCTAGTGACTAAATTTCCGATGACTGGGCCTGTGGAAACTCTAGTGCGCAGGGCAGCAGCGTCCACTAAATAGTCGTCGGAGTTCCCGAGATAGGCGGGTAATGTGCCTGCTAGCTCAGGGTGCTGTGGCGTTACTCTCCGAATATTCGCCATATTCGGAACGCAGCGCAATACCCTGTAAACGAAACGCGGCAAACGAAACATTTGTGGTTTCTGCAGGTTAATAGTTTTACGATTGGGCCACGGGTTAAGCGTGCAGGCTGGAGACTCACCATGCGAATTCAAATTTTGACGGTTGCTTCCTTCGCTCTCTGCAGCCTCAGTCCCCTGGAGTGGTCGGTTGCGCAAGATTCCCTCACGCGTGAGCAGCAGCGGTTTTTCGAAGCCAAAATTCGCCCTGTTTTGGTCCAGCATTGCTACGAATGCCACTCGTCCGAGGCAGATGAAGTGGGTGGCAAGCTGTTGCTCGATTCACGCGCGGGTCTTCGTTCAGGTGGAGAATCCGGGCCTGCCATCATGCCCGGTAAGCCAGCCAGCAGCTTGCTGTTGCTAGCGATGAAGCACAGTGATCCCAAACTCGTCATGCCGCCTGAGGACTCGGGGAGCAAGCTGCCCCCTGATGTCATCGCGGATTTTGAAGCTTGGATTCGAGCCGGGGCGCCAGATCCTCGTCGAGGCGGGGAAAATAGCAAAAAAGAGTACGGTTCGGAGGAAGCGAAACTTTGGTGGGCTTGGCAGCCTGTTAAATCGTCGACGCCGCCCGAAGCTGGGGACAGCGCTTGGCCACACAATGATATCGACCGTTACGTCTTGGCCGGTTTGACCGCCGCCAAGCTCCAGCCGTCGCCGGACGCGGACCGCGTCACCTTGGTGCGCAGACTGGCTTTTGACTTAACGGGTTTGCCGCCAACCGAGTCGGTGCTGGAGAGATTTGCTTTAGCCAGTTCACCCGAACCGCTGGAGAAACTTGTCGATCAGTACTTGGAATCAGACCAGTATGGCGAGCGGATGGGGCGTCGCTGGTTGGATGTCGCTCGCTATGCAGAATCGACTGGAAAAGATGTGAATGTTGCTTTCACTCAGGCTTGGCGATACCGCGATTACGTGATTGACGCATTTAACTCCGACATGCCTTATGATGATTTTGTCGTCGAGCAGCTCGCCGGTGACCTACGCAAGAGTCGCTCGAAGGAAGAGGCCGCGCGGCAGACCATTGCCACCGGTTTCCTTGCGATCGGAGCGAAAGGGCTTGGCGAACAAAATCCGCGACAATTCGCTGTGGATGTCGCAGACGAACAAATTGATACCGTCTCGCAGGCTTTTTTGGGTGTCACAATTGCCTGTGCCCGTTGTCATGACCACAAATTTGATCCCATCTCGCAACGCGATTACACCGCCTTGGCTGGCGTTTTCCTCTCAACCGAAACTCACTTTGGGACAACCGGAGGGGTGGGGGGACGTAATCGATCGACTTTGCTCGAATTGCCAGAGGCCTATCAAGATCCGGCCGCCAGTCGCGAATACACGTCGGCCCAGATTCAGCAGATGCGTGCGCGGCGGGATGAGCTCGAGAGCCAACGACGCGAATACATCGCGGAGCTAGCCGCACAGCGCCGCCGCGGTGAGACGCAGATACGACAGCAAAATTTCGTGCAGATCCAACAGCAGTTGGTTCAGATCGAGACCACGCTAGCCAGCCTGAATACCGATGGATCAGGGAAAGCCATGGCGTTGGGGGTCACGGACAAAACGGCGGCCAAGTCGACGGGGCGCCTGCAACAGCGATTCGCCCAATTCGCGCAAGCACCCGGCGGCGGTCGTAATTTCGCGGCCTTCGCAACGATCGTGGACAGCCCGCAATTGATTCGTGGGGAAATTGATAAGCCGGGCGATGTGGTACCCCGTGGTTTGCCTGAATTCCTGGCCGGTACTGCCAAGGCCAAGATTGACGATGACGAGAGTGGGCGCCTGCAACTCGCCAATTGGATCGCTTCGCAGCGCAATCCGTTAACCGCTCGGGTCATGGTCAATCGTGTTTGGTCCTGGTTGCTCGGACAGGGACTGGTGAAATCGGTCGACAACTTTGGTACTACCGGTGATCTACCTACCCACCCGCAATTGCTTGACCATTTGGCCCAAAGCTTTATGAATCATAACTGGTCGACCAAAACGCTGGTGCGCGAAATCGTACTTTCCCATACCTACATGCAGTCCAGCGACCACCTTGAAGCAGCGTTTCTGGTGGATCCGGAAAACAAATTGTTATGGCGAGCCAATCGACGCAGCCTGGAAGCGGAGTGTCTACGCGACGGCTTGCTGGCTGCAAGCGGATCTTTGCGAACTGACCGCCCACATGGCTCGTTGATTTCCCGGAGTGGCGATGGTCCCATTGGGGTGCGACGATTGGCCGGTGTCGCAGAAGAGGAAATCACCGGTGCGAACGATGCACACCGATCGCTCTATCTGCCGATGCCCCGCAATGTGCTCCCCGATTCACTCGAACTCTTCGACTTCGCAGATAACTCCATGGTTACCGGCGCCCGCTCGACAACTATTGTTCCCTCGCAGGCATTGTATTGGATGAACAATTCTGCCGTTGAGAAAGAGTGTCGCTTATTGGCGGATCAGGTCCTCGGACAAGCTCAGTCCACCGCTGACCCAGAGGGATTATTGCGTGGTCGCACCGCCAAGTCCGACCTTTTGCTCGAAGGACGCATCGAGCTACTGGTCGAAAGGTTGTCGTTACTGGTGCTAGCGCGCCCACCATTGGCAGAAGAAAAACGAGCTGCCGTCGAATATGTACAGCTTAAACAGCAAGCAGGCACTCCGCAGCAAACCATCTGGGCCGGAGTGGCACGTTCGCTCTTCGCCAGTGCCGACTATCGGTTCCTGAAGTAACGGGGCA
>JBBQRC010000674.1:0-3528 GCA_038215215.1 Pirellulales bacterium | reverse complement strand
AAATATCATGGAATTAATGAGCCGTCGACGTGGGAATTCGATGAAAGGCATGTGATCGCATTTTTGCGTGCAAAGTTGTCGGCCAAAATGCCAACCTGGAAACGGCTGAAGATCGTCGAAGGTTTGATCTGGTATCGCAATCACGTGCGGCAAGCGATGACGCCTCGGTTGGAAGGGATTCGCGCGAAGTTGCAAGAGATGGCCATTGCAGAAAAATCGACCCGGGAGGAGGTGCCGATTGAGGAACTGATTGGCAAGATCGATCCCCGCGAGCCGGATGTTATTCAAGCGTTACGAAGAACATTGCGCACGCAGCGTAAAGCTCTTAACACGGAGCGGGCTTACGTTAAAAAGGTGCGCGCATTCATGGCGGACCGAGGCCTCAAGAACCTGGCAGACTTTGCGACCATCGGTGCGGTGGATATCAAAGCTCATCTGACGGATCTGGCCGTGGACGGCGGCGTAGCGCCGTCGACGCAGGATCAAGCTTTCTATGCGCTGCTGTTCTTGTTCGAACACGTGCTCGAGCGAGAGTTTGGCAAGATCAATGCGTTGCGTTCTAACAAGGGGGCGAGAATTCCAACAGTCATGAGCAAGTCGGAAGTGATGCAGGTCCTGTCTGGTTTGGGTGGGATTTATTTGCTGATTGGTCAGTTGCTGTACGGTTGTGGGATGCGGATTAGCGAATGCCTGCGGTTGCGCGTCAAGGATGTCGATTTCGATCAGTTGTTGATTGAAGTCCATAATTCGAAAGGAGATAAGAGTCGATTTGTACCGTTACCAGAGCAACTGGTTGACCCGCTGAAGCGATTGGTTGCGTCGCGTCGACGCTTGCATGAACTGGACGAGGCAAACGGCGAGGCGTCGGTCTGGTTACCGCATGCTTTGGACCGCAAATACCCGTCCGCGCACAAGGAATTCAAGTGGCAATTCTTGTTCGCATCGGGAAAACTCTCGCGCGACCCGATAAGTGGAAAACGCCATCGCCATCATTTGCATAGCGATACGTTTCCGGTGCATTTGAAGTTTGCGGTCAAAGCCGCGGGTTTGAATAAGCATGTCACTTCGCACACTTTTCGCCATTCGTTTGCGACGCACTTGCTCCAGGACGGAACGGATATCCGAACTATTCAAGAGTTGCTGGGGCACAGCGATATTTCCACTACCATGATCTACACTCATGTGTTAGCGCGTCCGGATATTAAAGTGGTAAGTCCGCTGGATCGGCTGGGAATGCCGGTGCCAAAGGAGCTAAGTGCTAAACGGCAGGGTAAGCGTTCGGGGAAGAAAGCCCAGCGGGGAGTTGGAGAATTACCTGCTGAAAAGCCGGCGGAAGCACCTGCGAGCGAAGTTGTTGCGGAAAGTCTAGATATCAGGCCAGGCCAAGTAGTGATCACGGTGCCGAGCTGGAGTTGCCAGCCAGGCTGGCGAGGTTTATGGCATCGAATGCTGCGGCTGTTTGTCAGGTATCACGGACATGATCAGCCGCCAACGGCGAGGTTGATGCCTTGGAGATAACACAGTGCGTGTTTTTGGGACGACGCCTAACATGCAGCCGCAGGTAGCTTATGGGTGAGCAGATCTTTACTGAGCATGTTCGCTTGTTACTGGTCGGCCAACCGGACGATGGTCGACGGGTCAGAGCGCATCTGAAGTCGGTGATCTCCATTGAATTGAACCGTCTGGGTCAGTGGAGTTTACCTCCGCGATTTCTGGGCTACACGGGTGAATCCTGGCCTGAGTCGGATGCACTCGATGACTTGGTGCATGACGCGTACCTGGCTTGCATCGTCAAGCGTATGAAAAAACTGGCAGAGTTTCTACAGGCTTCGGGATCGATTGAAGGTGCGGTGCATTGGAAACTGCAACGCTTTTTGCTTGATCGGCAACGCCACAGCGACCCTGCCCGCACACGCATCTTTAACAACGTAAAAGCGGCTTCGGCGGCACTGATAGCGCAGGGCCAAGCAGAGGCGGTGGCGCACAGCCCGCTGACTAGTGGGACCGTGGTGCTGGCGTTGGGGAAAGCACATCCGTGTTCACGCGAGCGGCTGGCCGACTTGTTGGCTTTCGCGCTCGGCGACGTGGCTTTCCTGGCGGCGACGAGTCGGGAGTGCGTGGCCAGCCGTAAGTTGATCGAAAACGCGTTGCTGGCCAGTTTTGAAAACGGTGTGACGGGTTACCAGCTCGGACACGTCATAGAATTGCTCGTGCAAGCGAATCTGGCTGTGCAAGGAGTCGCGGAACTGGCTGCCCAGGGGCATGTCGAAATTGCTCGCTCCGCCCATCTTCTACTGGACCTTATTCCCGATTTTCGCGTACTCGCACCCGCGGGGCGTTGCCAACAGAGTGAGGACTTGTCACTGTTAATGAAAACCTTCATCCAGCACGTGCAGTCCACTGTTCGTAACCCGCGCATTCAATCTCGGATAATTCGCTTGCTCGAGTATCTCGCCGCGCTGATTCGCAGCGGCGAGGATGTGACTTCATTGACACAGGCAGAAACAGCCCGCCGATTGGGTGTGTCGTACGCCACCTTGATCGACGATTTGATGCGTTTGCGAACCACGCCAGTTTTGCACTTGGTCACGAAGGGGGCAACCCAATAGGGAGGTATCAAATGCCAAACGACTTTTTTGCCGATCCAGAGTTTCAATTAACACTCCGCCAAGCTGTGGACGAGGCCCGCCAGCACCAGCAGACGCTCCACTCTCCCGCGCAGGTGCGTTTGGGCGATTCCTTCTTATTTAGGGAAGCGATTGATTTGCCAGTGCGTTGGGTGGCGGTCTGCAGCCATGAGGACATGGCGGATCTATGGTACTTCGTTGCGGCAGATGAATTTCCACTGGTAGGCACACGTGATGTGGAATTACCGGAGGCAGATCCGCTGGCTCCGTTGGTGCTCCGCTGTGGGATTGGATTGTGGGCGCGGAGTCACAACGTCGAACTCGGACTTTTCGTCGGGCGGCTGTCCGCAGACACAGTGGCAGATGTTCAGGACCGTCTGTCGGAAATGAAACACGGTGATTTACCCAGCACGGACATGGCCGAGGCGGCTGAGGCTGATGAAAGCTATGGCGATTGGATGTCTGAACTGAACAGCCTAGTCCAGCGCATTGGCGAGCGGACTCGCGCGGAGTCGGTTGCGCTGCCATCAACCGCCCCTGCCAATGGACGAGCGGAGTTTGCGTTAGTCGCAGAGCAGCGGGTCGCCTACACTCGTGAAAGGGTGACCACGGGCGTTAGTCGACAGATGAAAGAATTGCCGGGTGGCGTCGAACTGACCGGTGAATTCGCCGGTAGGCTCGTTCTGAAGCCCTTGGGCAAATTGGTCGAGTTGCATTATCTGCCGATTGCTGAGTTGGACGTGCCGCCGCCATTGACAGAGGCCGGCGATATCGACGTTAAAAGCGGTAGCTGGATCCGACTTTCGGTGGACACCTGGCGATGGTCGCAGTTTTTCGCGCCGGTTAACGGCAAATTGGAATTGCGCCTAGGTGCAGAGCGACTCGAGATTTCTATTCCTGT
>JBBQRC010000673.1:0-3535 GCA_038215215.1 Pirellulales bacterium | reverse complement strand
TTGCTGGATGAATACGGCATTCATCGACCAGATCAAATGCGAATCATCGCGACTAGTGCCGTTCGTGAAGCGATGAACCGCCTCGCGTTTCTTGATCGCGTGTTCATCGCTACGGGAATGCAAGTCGATCCCTTGGACGAAGCTGAAGTGAATCGTATCACTTACATGGGGATTCAGCCGCTGTTGCAGTCCGATCCCAAGCTGGCCAGTAGTCGTGCGGTCGTCGTCGAAGTTGGCGGTGGCAGCACCGAGGTGCTGGTAGTTCGCAGTGGCAATGTCTTGTTCTCGCACACTTATCGACTCGGTTCCCTCAGGTTGCTCGAGACGCTCGAGAAGTTTGACGCGCCTTTGGTCAAGCAACGCGCGATTATGGAAAACCAAATCAGCCGAGTGGTAGCGCAGATACGGGAGCACGTTCCCAACGATGCGCCGTTGGAGATGGTCGCCATCGGTGGCGACGTGCGTTTCGCTGCTGCCAACCTAATTGCCGACTGGGACTCCAAGCCGCTGGCGAGTGTCAGCGTCGATGCGCTCAACAGTTTGACACGTCAGGTGCTTCGCATGAGCGAAGATGAGATCGTACAGCGCTTCGGCTTGAGTTTTCAAGATGCGCAAACGGTGGGGCCGGCGCTGCTGTGTTACCTTTTACTGGCGAGGAAATTCGAACAGACCGAGATTGCCATAGCCGATACCAATATGCGCGATGGACTGTTGCAAGATCTTGCCATTCGCGATATCTGGACCGCGGACTTCCGCAGTCAAATTATCCGCTCCGCCATTGGTTTGGGGCGGCGTTTTGATTTCGATGAAAAACACGCGCGGCAAGTGGCCACGCTCTGCCGGAAGCTGTTCTCCGATCTGCAGGCCGAACATCAGCTTGAACCTCGCATGGAGTTGATTCTTTATCTCGCCGCCTTATTGCACGAGGTGGGTTTGTATATCAATGTCCGCAGCAATCACAAGCACGCGATGTACCTCATTCGCAACAGCGAACTGTTTGGACTGAGTCGTAAAGATGTTTTGTTGGTGGCGTTGGTGGCGCGTTATCATCGGCGTAGCAGCCCACAACCGACTCATGAAGGCTACGCCACGCTCGACCGCAACGATCGCGTCGCGGTTAGTAAACTGGCCGCTATTTTGCGGTTGGCAATTGCCCTGAACGACTCTCGCAGTCAGCGCATCAATGACATTCAGTGCAAACTGGAAAATAAACGCTTGATTATCATTCCCAGTGGCGTCGAAGACGTCTCGTTGGAGCAATTAGCGCTGCGGCAAAGCGGCACTTTGTTCGAGGAAATTTTCGGCATGCCGGTGCAAATCAGGTCGACGCGCCGCGTGCGTTAAAGGCAGCTCTAAGCTGCCTTCCCCAACACTCCAGCCGTCGCTGTATTCATGGCTTCCTGCGTGAAGGCGATAATCGAGATGCCGTGCGCGTTGGCAAAAGCCAGCGTTTCGTCACGGTCAACCAGAATCGTACCATGAGCCTCGACGGCAATCGTTTTGCCACCGGTGCGATGAACATTTTGCACCGTCCGCAAACCGATGGTGGGTACATCGAAGCGAAAATCTTGGTTCGGCTTGGCTACTTTCACCAGCGTAAAACCCCCTCGCGGACAAAGTTGACCAGTGCGTGAGATGAGGGCATCGGTTCCTTCAACAGCTTCGACACCCAGCACAGTTTGATCGCGCACCGTGATGCTTTGCCCCACATCCAAGCTGCCCATGTGCCGCGCTATTTGCCAGCCGAATTGGATGTCGAGCAGCTCACGGCGGTTGGGCTGACGCTGCGTGAGGCAGCCCTCTGCGACCATTAATTTTGGCGCGATGTCGGTCGCGGGTAGCACCTGAATTCCACGTTTTGAAAAAGCCCCCACAACAGCCCCCAACAAGGTATCATCCCGTGTGTCGCGCGAACGTGAAATAAAGCTTGGGTACATTGTCCGAAAGCAAGTCCAATCAGGAAAGTGCTCGACCCAGCCCCAGCCATGAAACAAAATGCGATCTTTGAAGAGCTTGCCGGCGAGCGTAATTTGGCGGACGCGGTGCTGTTCAAAAAAGCGAATTTGCCCACCGAGTTTTGCCACACCCAACCACTTGAAATCGGTCGCAAACTGTTTTAACCGTGGATCGGCATGCCCCTTGATGGCGGCGATATAGAGTTCGCAACCAAGCTCGCGGCAGCGTTCCGCAACTTCGATGGGAAAACTGCCCCAACCGGCTACGAGTCCCACGCGACGATCAGTATCTAATTGGCCATGATTGGCCGTCGGCGCAAGAACTGGCTGGACCGCTAATTGGGCGCTCATTTACGCCACCTGACCAACGGGAGGAATTTCGCTGGCCGCTACCTGCTTCGACAGCTCCTCAACTTCGCGCTGTAAGGCCCGCATTTGTCGCCGCATTTCAGGCAGGCGCGCCAATGCCGCAACTTGCAGCATCGTTTGTCGATGAGGTAAAGCAGGGCTGCCAACCACTACTTCTCCCTCGGAGATGTCGTTCATCACACCCGCTTGCGCGCCAATGACCACTCGATCACCAATCCGCGTGTGATCTTTCATGCCTACTTGGCCAGCCATCACAACATACTTGCCGGTCACACAGGAGCCGGCAATACCCACATGAGCACATATCAAGTTGTGTGGGCCGATGTGGCAGTTGTGCGCAATTTGCACTTGATTATCGATTTTGGTCCCCATGCCAATTCGCGTCGCGCCAAAGGTACCACGGTCAATCGTCGTGCCCGCACCAATTTCTACGTCCGCTTCCACATGCACCCATCCCAGTTGAGCTGTGCGTTCGTGCCGACCGTTCACCAGTCGATAGCCAAAGCCGTAAGCACCCAGGATGGCTCCCGCATGAATGAGCACTCGATCTTCAAGAATCGTGGCAGGATACAACACGGTAGCAGGGAACAGAATGCAACCGTCTCCCAGGCGACTTCCCGCCATGATCGTCACACTACCGTGGATCGTGCAGTTCCGCCCAATGACGACCCCCTCTTCCACAATTGCTCCGGCTTGAATGATGGTTCCACTCCCCACCTCCGCTGACTGATGAACAATCGCTTGTGGATGGATGCCGGCAAACTGAGATGTCGAGGCAGGACGCAATCGTCGAACGATCAGCTCGAAGGCTGCGTGCGGGTTCTCCACACGAATCACCGGCTTGTTGACCTTCGGGAAATTCACCGGCACGACCGCCGCCGCCGCCCCCGAATTTTCCAATCGCGCAGCATACTTGGCGTTGTCGGCCAACGTGATCGAATGCGCGTCTGCATCTTGGAGCGGGAGTGCATCGTGAATTACGACTGACTCATCACCGACTAGCTCGCCATGGATCCAAGCGGCAATTTCGGTGAGTGGGAGTGTTGTCATAAATGCATCCTTGCTGGGCATTTGCTGTCAGGGTTGTCTGAGCCTGCCATGGATCGTGCACAAAATCGTCACCAAAAACCCGCTGGCGACCGCCCCAACGTTGATTTGCTTGACCGGCAAGCCACCCCGTCCGCCATGGACTTGCACCCCGCGGAACACGA
>JBBQRC010000672.1:0-3540 GCA_038215215.1 Pirellulales bacterium | reverse complement strand
GGGTTTAGGCGGGGTAAAATCCAAATTCTCCCGGCCTCTCAATCTGAGAGAAACACCCGCACCAACCGCCATCCAAAGCAAGACCTAGCATAGTGCCGCCTCGCTCAAATTTAATGCAGATGGCTCCGGAGAGCCTTGGTTGACTAATTTTGATGGAACTTACCAACTGCTGTCACTATGCAAGGAGGCCGGTCTGCGGAAGTTGCACTATGTTTCGACAGCTTATGTTTGTGGGCTTCGCGAAGGGACGATTTACGAATCGGACCTAAATTGTGGCCAGTCGTTCCGCAACGACTACGAAGAGAGCAAAATGTTTGCGGAAAGCATGGTGCGCGATGCCGATTACATACGGGAATTGACGGTTTATCGCCCCGCGGTCATTGCTGGCGATTCCCAAACCGGCTACACCAATACGTATCATGGCATCTATCTTTACCTGCGCTTGATGGCTCTGCTTGTACCACGCCAGCCACTTGGGCCCGATGGCGTCCGCTTGACCAAGCTACGGTTGCCAATGACGGGTGACGAACGTCGCAACGTGGTGCCTGTCGATTGGGTTTCGGAGGTGATGGCGAAGTTATACGCTAACTCGGAAGCACACGGTCACACGTATCATCTTGCGCCGGATCAATGTCTAACGCCGCGCGAAATCATTGATGCCGGTTACAAGTACTTCAACTCAACCGGAGTCGAATATGTGGGATACGAACCACTTGATCCCGCCACGTACAACGATTTTGAAGCGGAATTGTTGCCAGGCTTTGCCATGTACACGAATTACGAAAGCACGGACCCCAAATTCGACTGTACCAATTTGAAGCGATTTGCTGGTGAGCTTGTTTGCCCAGTGATTGATGAGGAAATGCTGCACAACTACATCCGCTTTGGTGAGCAGGATCGCTGGGGCAAACGAAATCAAAGTAGAGCTAAAATCCAGTCATGGGCGGCGGACTATTTTGGCAAGCTAGACCGTGCAGAAGAGTCTCACAAAAATTGCAAGGCGCGCGTGGCACTGGACTTGGCCGGACCCGGCGGCGGCCAATGGACTCTTGTATTGCTGAATGATGGTACTTTATTTTGTGAGCCTGGATTGGACGCGAGAGCCGACCGCCATGTGGGGCTGAGCACCGATGAGTTCCTGTCGCAGGTGGATCGGCCGAGTAGTTCAGTTCATCAGCACGCGCTCGAGCATTTTTTCCCATTGGTTAGTGGTGGCGTAATGCACCAGACGCATCTAGTGGGAAATTCGGAACCCGCGAAGGGATAGGGAGCAAGCGGCAGCGAACCCAGGGATGCCGAACCTAGGAATACTCTGGGATGCCAAAGCAGAAGACCTTGAAACAGAAACTGTGTTCCAAAACATCGTGGCCACCTAACTGGTTGCCCCCCCTCGCCGTGCTCATCGTGTTGATGGTTTGGCCATTCGTTGGCTTTGGTGCTTCGCAGGCCTGGTTGAACAGCAAGAACCGGATCGAAGATTGGCTGCCGGCCAGTTTCCCGGAGACGAAAGCTCTTTTTGAATTTTTCGACCGCTTTGGCAGCGATGAATTCTTGATGATCAGTTGGGCCGGTTGCGTCTTGGACGATCCGCGAACTGTTCAGTTAGAGGAACGACTACTGGAACCCTCAGACGACGGGCTGGTCTTTTTTGCGAGGGCGAATAGCGGTCGCAGCATGATCGATGCTCTGACCAGCAGCCAAAAGATTTCGGAAGCGGAAGCGAAACGGCGGCTTACAGGTTTGTTCATAGGAAAGGACGGGCGGCAGTCCTGTGTCATCGCGCTGCTTTCAACCAGCGGTTACAAAGATCGGCGGGCCGCCATTGCATGGGCTTGGCAAGCCACGCAGCGGGTCACCGATTTGCCTCGTGAGGACATCCACCTCGGCGGAACAACCGCTGACTCCATTGCCGTGGACGAGGCAAGCAATGCCTACCTGTTGCAACTCAACGCGCTCTCCTTTTTAGTTTGTGGCCTCATTCTGGCCGTTTCGCTCAGAAATTTTTGGCTGGTCGGTACCATCTTCTTAACCGCCTTGTTTAATCAGCAGTTGGCCTTGGCGGTTATCTATTTCAGCGGTGGGCATGTGGATTCCGTCCAGTTGCTGGTCGCCAATCTCTGCTTCGTGTTAACGATCTCGGCAGGGTTGCATTTTCTGGGATATTTTCGTGAAGCCGTGCGCCAGGGGCATTCGTCTCCGGCACTGGCTGCGGTGCAGCGATCCTTCATTCCCACAGTGCTGGCCGCCGCCACGACCTCGCTAGGGCTCATCTCCTTGTGTACCAGTGAGATCATTCCGATTCGTTCGTTTGGCTTTTATGCGGCGATCTTGGTTCCGCTCAATGCCGCCATCGTGGTCGCACTCTTGTCCATCCACGCGACATGGGCCAGTCGTCGCAATTGGAGGTGGAAACCCATCCCATCTGCCACCGGCCTGTCAGCGGGTCTGCCCGAGAATCGCTGGGCAATTTACCTGGTACCGCATTTGAATCGTCGTCCATTGACGCTCGTCATCGTGTGGCTACTGGCCATCTGCGCCGCCGGTTGGGGAAGTACCCGCCTCAATGCCAGCGTAGGTACCCAGAAATTATTGTCCGCTAATTCGAAGCTGATTCGCGATTATGCTTGGTTGGAGGAACACATCGGACCGTTGGTGCCGATCGAGTTGGTGTTACGTTTCCCCGGTACTCGGGAATCTGACCCGGCGGATACCTTTAAGCGCCTGCTTGCCTTGGATCAGTTACGCCAGCAGATAATCAGCCTTCCCGAAATCGAAAGCACGCTCTCGGTACATACTTTCTTGCCACCGCTGCCTACCGAGTCAGGGATACGCAATACGATTCGCAGGTCGGCGATCGGCAAGCTGGCTAACGAGTCGCGCGGTCGGTTTGCTGAAATGCGACTTTTTCATGAAGACGGACACGACGAACGGTGGCGGCTGAGTGGTCGCGTCTCGGCCTCAAAAGTCGTCGATTACGAAGACTTATTGAAACGCATCCAACAGGCCATCGACAAATTCCACTCCGATCCACAGTACGCGGCAATCGCCGTTGAGGTCAGCGGTGGAATCCCATTTGTCTACAAAACACAAAGTCAGCTCTTGACGGACTTGCTGAGCAGTTTTTCGACTGCCTTCCTGATGATTGCTGTGTCGATGTCGTTGCTCTTTCGTAGCGTCTCCGCGGGTTTGCTACTAATGATTCCAAACGTCACCCCCGCCGCGGTTGTCTTTGGAATGATGGGATGGTTAGGGATGGAGGTCGAATTGGGGACCGTGTTGACCGCCAGTGTGATGATGGGGGTCTGCGCCGATGATACTTTGCATTTAATCGCCCATTTTCGCTGGCTACGTCATCAGGGGGTGCATCACACCGAAGCCGTCAGCGAGTCACTTTACAACAGCGGTGGCGCGATGCTACAGACAGCGCTCGTCTGTGGTGTAGGTATGCTCGTGTTTGCGTTGAGTCCTTTTATGCCCGTGGCTAGATTTGCTTGGCTTACATTCGTCATGCTCGCCATCGGAGCGATTAGCGATCTCTTA
>JBBQRC010000671.1:0-3540 GCA_038215215.1 Pirellulales bacterium | reverse complement strand
CCAACAGCAGTCGCGCCCAGAATTTCAGCGACTCGGATTACCGCGTCCGAGCTACTCGTATAACTCTTCGGCCGATGCCATCTACGGAATTATGACGCAGATTGCACCGGCGCAATTGGCAGCCAGCCAGCCCAGTTCATTACCGAAAACGGCGAGCGATTTGACAGTGGAAGCCCATCAATCGGCGGTTATGAACTTGGTTGATACCTTCTTTGGCGGGCGGACGCTGCGGAACTCCGACCTAGACGACCTCGTCAGACAGTTCAATGCCAAAGTCACTGAGGAACTGGCTGAGGAATCGAAAGTGCAGACTTGGTCCATAACTTTCGCCACCTTCCATCCAGTCCAAGTTGAGTTTGACGATGGGCTTGCCAAATTCACATTACGTATTTCGCAGATGTCCCGTGGCGACCAAGTGCTGAAACAGCCCGCCACGATCACTGCCAGCTACCGACCGAGTTACACCGCTGGCAACCTGCGATTGGATCGCGAGGGAACGGTGGATATCGAATTTGTCGGTCGTTCCACCGGCTTGGCCGCCGTTAGCATGCGCGCCTTTCTGAAGGGCAAGTTCGAAGACTTTTTCAAACCCGTGTTGGTGGATACACCGGTGGATCTTGCCACTCGATTTCCCAAGTTACCGCAGTTGCAGATCGCTTCAATCCAACTCGACAACGGCTGGTTACAAGTCGGCGTGCGTTAGCACGGTGGCATTCTACGCCGTGAACCGAATTTTAGCGGAATTGCGCAAGCAATCCGGTGAATTGGTCCGAGACACAAACCGGACGGCTCGCGCCGTTCTGCTAAAAATTCTGGCATCGCTTAGAGGAATAGTGTTCACAGCGCAGGGTGGCATGAGCGCACGCAACGGCGGAAGCCAGGCTACGTTGCGATGTCAACGTGCTATTTACCTACCTTGATCCAGCGATTCTCTTGCGCGCTCTGAAAAATGGCTTCGCAGAGCTGAATCTCGCGATGACCATCGGCGAACGTCGGGTAAGTGGGCTGGTCCAGAAACGACCTGTCTTCGATCGCGCTGTAGAAATCGGTAAACAATTGCTTAAAAGTGTCCGGGAAGCCTTCGTTATGGCCCCCTGGGTAAGTAGCGAAGCGAGCCGCGCGACTGCTCAGTAAGGCTGGGTCGCGCGTCAACACTTGGTTGGCGCTGTCGCGATGACCCATCCACAATTGATTTGGCAACTCACTTTCCCAGCTCATCGCCGAGCGTGAACCGGCGATTTCCCAGCGGCAGCAGTTCTTCCTGCCTGCCGTCACTTGTGAGACCCATAGCAAACCGCGGGCGCCCCCCTCAAATCGAATGAGTACCGCACCGTAGTCCTCGGTGTCGATATCCACCGGTGCAGTGGCAGGTTTTTCTCCAGCCAACTTGCTGGAAAAGGTCTCGACGCTCCCCAGCGGTCGTTGCCGCTGCTCAAACACCGTTTGCAGATCCGCACACACCGAGTCAATGTGCAGGCCAGTGATGGCGTAGACTAAATCGAGCCAGTGTGTCCCGATGTCCGCGATTGCCCGCAGCGGTCCGCTTGCGCTCGACAACACGCGCCAGTTGAAGTCAGTGGGATGGAACAACCAATCTTGTACATAGCTGCCGACAACATGGTTCACTTGGCCGAGTTCACCCGCTTTGCGGCGTTCGGCCGCTTCGATGCATAGCGGATAGTAGCGAAGGTTGTAGTTCACCCCGGCGGCCAGACCGCTTTTGGCCGCTACATCCACTAACGCGCGAGATTCCAAGGAGTTCATCGCCAACGGTTTTTCACAGAGCACATGTTTGCCGGCCAATAGTGAGCGCTTGGCTTGTTCAAAGTGTGCCTGATTGGGTGATGTTACATGCACGCAGTCGACATTCTTGTCAGCCAGTAACTCGTCGAGGTTACTGTAGCCCTTGGCGATGCCTAATCGCGTGGCCGCAGCCGCCGATTTATCTGCGCTACTCCCCAGAATCCCAATGACTTCCACGCCGGCACGACGCAGGCCTTCCACATGAACTGGTCCAATAAAGCCCGTTCCAATGACTGCTGCGCGCATGATATTTACCCTCGATGTCAAAGTGTTATCGTCGACTCTGATCCTTCTTGCAGTTGTCATCCATCGCCACAGGCTCACCTACTTGATCAACGGGATGCGTAAAGAGGTAGCGCCAGACCGCTTCGTGCATGTATTTGCCTGTGGCTTTATCTTTGTAAGATTTGCTCCCTGGTGTCACACTGCCATGCGCTGCATCAGCATTTCCCGCGACGTCAAAGTCGGTGATCAAGCGTCGTGAGTTACCAAACGGCGGTGGAACTTGGTCTACATTGACGATGGGGCCAAACTGGTGCAGCCCCATCATTTCCCAACTGCGGCAATAATGGTCACCCGTCCAACCTCCGTCTAGCACGTGCGAAAAACCGAAGTAACGGTTGGCAGGAGTGGCTGATGGCAGAGCTTGCCACGACTGATCTTGATCCCGCGGACCGCAGAACATCACGACGCGGTCGACCCGCTGGTGCTTGGCGAACCGACCCGCCGTGGTCGCACCGTGCGAGCTGCCGGCAACTATCACTTTCTCCCATTGCAGGCCTTGGCCGTCAGCTGAGAGAAACTGTTCCCATTTTCCTTGCGGATGTTCCTTGCTCAAGTATTTGACAAACTGGTACGCGCGTTCCATCATGCCGTCCGGTTTGGGGACTTCCAGTTGATCGCTAATGTCTTCACCGATCGCCGCTTCCAAGCGTACATCCCCACGGCACGATTCATTGATCGGTTGCTGTTGGCAGCAGATCGAGAACCACTGATTGGCGTAGTGAACTCGGATTGCATGCAGCCCATAACTGTTAACCCGCTCGAACAACGGCTGATTATGTCCCATCAACCAGATGACGAGTTTGCCTTGTGGCGTGACCCGCGTATCTACCGCCGCTTGTTGCAAATCCGCAGGCTTTCCAGCTGGGGTCTCAACCAGAAAATTGATTTCCGGATGGGCCCTCACGCGCGGATCGATGACGCTGGCGCGGGCGGTCAAGTTGTATGACTGTGGTGTGGGGTCATCAAAAGCGATTTGCGCCATCGCGCGGCGATCCGCGAGCAAGGCAGTCATCGCAAAGGTCAATGAAAGTCCGCAGCATGTCGTTACGAAGTGTCTCATGGGTTGGTGCTCCTGCTAGCAACAGAGTTAGTTAGGTTAAGCGTAACCTAGCACAATTTTTCGTTCGTCGAGGTGTCGAAAGCCGGTGCTACAAGCTCATTGGCTAAGTACCTTTCGGCGAAATTCCATCAAAATAGCTGAAATTACTTCCCATCCTCGATTTATGACGTAGTTTTCAGTTGGACTTGAACGTAGCGGCTCAAGTCTTGGACCCAAACATTTCTCGCCCCGGAAAACGTTGAGGTTGCAGTCCCTGCAAGTCACTGAGATCCGATCGGAATGCCTCGCGACAGTGAGCGTTCTGAGGTTGGATGTCAACCTGATTTATTCCTCGTCGTCGTCGGAAAGTAAGTGCGGAAATGAAACCTCAGCGCGCAATCGCGTCGGCTTGT
>JBBQRC010000670.1:0-3548 GCA_038215215.1 Pirellulales bacterium | reverse complement strand
ATTCGGTGGTGAGCAACAGGCACGCTACGCTGGCTGCGTTTTGCAGAGCGGTACGAACAACCTTAGCAGGATCGATGATACCGGCCTTGACCATATCGCAGTAAGTGTCCGTATTGGCGTCATAACCTTCGGTCTTGATCTTCTGGTGCCGCACGCGGTTGACCACCACGCCACCATCTACACCAGCGTTGTTGGCGATCGCTCGCAGTGGATAATCCAGCACATTGATAATGATCTTCGCACCCGCTGCTTCGTCACCTTCTAGCTTGAGCTTCTGCAAGGCGCCTTCGCAGCGGAGTAGAGCCACGCCGCCGCCAGGCACGATACCTTCTTGCAAAGCAGCTTTGGTGGCTGCCTTGGCGTCATCCAGCAGTGCCTTGCGTTCCTTCATCTCGGTCTCAGTGGCTGCACCCACAGAAATCTGAGCGACACCGCCGGCAAGTTTGGCCAAACGCTCTTCGAGCTTTTCGCGATCGTAATCACTGTCGGTGTTTTCGATTTCCCGACGAATTTGGTCGGCACGGCCGGCGATAGCGTCTTTCTTGCCGGCACCACCTACGAGAATGGTCTCTTCACTCGTAATACGAACCTTTTTGGCGCGACCCAAATCACTGAGCTTGATGCTTTCCAGATCGATTCCCAAATCCTTGAAAATGGGCTGACCGCCAGTCAATGCTCCCAAGTCGCCCATGATCGCTTTGCGACGGTCGCCATAGCCGGGAGCCTTCACAGCGCAAACACTTAAGATGCCTCGCATCTTGTTGACGACCAGCGTTGCCAGCGCCTCGCCATCGACGTCTTCAGCGATGATCAGCAACGGCTTCTTCGCTTTGCTGATGGCTTCCAACAACGGAATCAGCTTTTTGTTGCTGCTAATCTTCTCTTCGTAGATCAGCATGTAGCAATCGTCTAATTCGACGCTGACATCATCAGGATTGGTTACGAAGTGCGGCGACAAGAAGCCGCGATCAAATTGCATACCTTCGACAACTTCCACAGTTGTCTCTGCACTGCGGCCCTCTTCGACGGTAATCACGCCGTCTTTGCCGACCTTCAGAAATGCGTCCGATAGCACATCACCGATGGTAGGGTCATTATTCCCTGCGATCGTCGCGACTTGCTTGATTTCCTTCTTGCTCTTCTCGTCGATTTTGATCGACATTTTGGTCAGCTCTTCGCCCACCACTTCGACAGCCTTGGCAATCCCACGCGACAATGCCATCGGGTCCATCCCGGCAGCGACCATTTTCAGGCCCTCGCGGAAGATAGCTTCGGAGAGCACCGTAGCCGTGGTTGTGCCGTCCCCAGCAACATCATTGGTCTTGCTCGCCGCTTCCTTGACTAACTGAGCTCCAAGATTTTCGAATGGATCGTCCAGCTCAATATCTTCCGCCACTGTGACACCGTCTTTGGTCACCTTTGGCGAACCCCATCCTTTGTCCAGCACAGCATTCCTGCCGCGTGGGCCAAGAGTGCTGCGGACCGCGCGGGCTAGCTTGGATACACCAGCCAGCAGCGGTTGACGCGCTTCGTCATCAAAAACCATTTGCTTCGCCACGTTCAATTCCTCCGATTGGATCTAAGGTGGCGGCTAAACCCAGCCGCACACACGCTTTGCGAACTGCCAAAAAATTAAAAAGCTGCCCGAGCTAAACCTTGCGGTCGAGCGCCAACTAGCTCATTTCGATGTCATTGGCTTCGTAAAATTGGGCCCAAACGGCACGTCAAACCACACCGTGAGTTGACGAACTCGTCAAGTCAGACTGGCAGACCGCTTGAGTGTCCGCTTGGGATTGCAAGATCTGTGCCATATCGATCTTTATGCCTGAATGCAGTCAATTTCAGTGAGTTAATCGTTTCAATTTCGCTTTACGCGCACGAACTGCCGATTTGGCAAGTGTGTGATTTGAGGCATTGGCGGTGAGAAGTGGATGCGACTTGCGACAGGCAACGGAGATTCACTGGGTGCAGGCTGAAACTGAAGAAGTGATGGTTGAGTCGGAAGATAGCGGCTGTAAGGTCGCCACTCCGGTAGCAGCGGCGATTTCAATGCGTCACGCAGCGCACAGCTGGCCGTCTGACCTAGGCTTAGCGGGATGGCACGCAACTGAACGTTTGATTGGGGAAATCGATGGGCAGACGGAAAATCACCAAACGACCAAGAACCGGCCGCGGATCGAAACCACGCGTTCAGCGGGGTGCTGCTGCTGTCGAATTTGCAGTGATCGTGCCCCTTTTTTTTCTATTGCTTGCCGGCATCATGGAATTTGGCCAAGCTTTTCGGATTGAGCATATGCTCTCCAGTGCTTGCCGTCGCGGCGCGCGGGCCGCGGTTGTCACGGGGGCTGTTAGTAGCGATGTTCGCAATAAGGTGAAAACCTATTGCACGCAAACTTTGAAAGTCAGCGCGGGGGACGTTGTCGTTGATATTGCAGTGAATGGCGACACGCTCGCTGATGTGAAAGATGCGTCGGAAGGGGCCGAAATCAGCGTGACGGTAAAAGTCCCTTACTCAAAAGCTGGCGTGGGATTTTATGCCAACCTGTTTGCGAATTCGATTCTCTCCTCGACCTGCAGCTTGGAACACGAATGACTCATTCAAATCATCTTCGCGCTGCCCGACATTGCCGCCCCCTTCGTCAGGGAAGCATCGTGGTCCTCACAGCTCTGTTGCTGGTTGTAATGCTCGCGTTTCTCGCCTTTTCGGTCGATTTTGGTTACATCGTGGTTACCGAAAGTGAGCTGCAAAACGCGGCGGATGCAGGAGCGACTTCTGGTGCCAAGGCGCTTCCAGGAGGACGCAAGGCTGCAATCTCGGCTGCAAAGAAGTGGGCCGCGAAGAATAATGCCGCTTCAAGTGCGGTTCCAATGACTGATGCAGACGTCGAAATTGGAAGCTGGGATGATCAAGCGGCCAGTTTCAAAGTGATCGCAGCCAGCTCTTCAGAGACCCCCAACGCGGTTCGGGTGACCTGCCGGCTCACCGCTGATCGTGGCAATGCGCTCAAGTTGTTCCTGGCACCGCTTCTTGGCACATCTCAAGCCAATTTAACCGTTTACTCTATTGCCCGGATGAAATCCTCACGGTGTGGGCAGATCATTGGTCTGAACAAAATGACCATGAGTGGCAGCAGCTACACGGATTCCTACCGCTCGCAGGATGGACCCTACAGCGCGGCCAGCGCACGTAACAACGGCCATGTCTGTAGCAACGACAATATAGCAATGAGCGGCTCGACGGCCATCCGTGGAAACGCTCGCCCGGGTCCCGGCAAAAAGGTCTCGAGTGGCAGCAGTGTGGGTGTTATCGGCAAAGTAGAACCGCTAATAGACAAGATGGTCTTCCCTGCCGCAGACCCTGGCAACGCGAGCTCAATCAACGACAACAATTCCATTCCATTATCTGATCTTGGAAAACAACCGCTGAACGCAAGTGGCAATTTCGCACTTTCTGGTGGTGACGGCGTTTCATTACCGCCCGGGACCTATTACTTCAGCAAGTTGACCCTTTCTGGCGGTTCGACGATTCGTACCGATGGCCCAACTGT
>JBBQRC010000669.1:0-3554 GCA_038215215.1 Pirellulales bacterium | reverse complement strand
GCGCGAAAAGTGCTAGCAATAAAACCCGCCAAAAGCACTCGCTGGTTAGGATACCTGGGGCATGGAAGCTGACAAGGGAGTTCGCGGTTGGGCTGCAGCCTTGACCGCAGGGATCGTACTCACTCTGGTGTTTTTGGTTGTCGAGAAACACGCGCGTCTGCCATCCCAGGGGTTCTTTCGAGCGTCCGGGATGTCATCCGTGGCGGCAGCGTCGACGCAACAGCGTGGCATCCTGCTGGCTGTTGATCCTGGTTTGGTCGCCACCGAACAATTCCCACCGGCTGACCGCACGCCATTATCTCGGCGCGAACAAGACTTGCTCAAGCAACACACTGCACGGCTTCTACGCACGCCCCCCGAACCGGCTGCACAAGTTGTCTTGCGCGCTCCTTCTAGTCAAGGTTTGGCCGTGTTACCGCTGAGCTCCAGCACTGCCAATATCGACTATTTGATGGACGCCATGGATCGCGCTTTCGACAGTCCGATCCAGACCGTTTCTGCAAGACGCGAAACAAGCGAAACCGGAGTGGATTCGTCGATTTACCAACGACTCGCGGCGCTGCCGTCCCCCACTCTCAAGGCCAACCGATTTCCTGAGCCCCGCAGTTTGTATTTGCAATTAGAAGAACTGCGCGCCGAGCTAGGGCTGCCAACATCGCATTTTGTCAGTCGCCAGGCAGATGGATGGACCGCTGACGTCGAGGTTCCTATCGCATCTCAGGAGATATCAGGGCGTGGAAACCGTGCGGCGATTTTGACCGCCGAGCACTTGCAAATATTGACCGCTTGGATCGATCAGGTTCAAGCAACTTTCGATCAACTGGTTCGGCAGGAACTCGACCACGCGGCCAGCACCTCCCAACTGGATCAACTTCAGCAACTCACCGAACAGTCTCGCGCTTTGGCCAATAGCTTAAATGACACCCGGCTTGCCAAACAGCTCAGTTGCATAAGCTACGCGGTCGAACGCCGTGTGGCCGTTTGGCGGGCGGTAAATGTCTGTCTGCATTCAGGTAATCCAACACCGCCGCACCACAACACCGAGGATGCTCGGCAACAAATTCGCAAGTTGCTGGTGACGATCGAGAGTAAGCTTCCCATCAGCGGAGATGAAAACGGCTGGCGGAAATTTCTGTTGTTAGACGAACTGCAAGCTTGGTCCAACAACGAAACCGAAGTCTGGAGTCAAGGTAACAGCCTGGCGCTCAGCGTGCTCTCGCGGTTGCAATGGCAACGACTGACCGAACAACAGCGACGCTTTATCAGTCATCGGGAATTTGAGGAATTGGCAGCCCACTTAACTGCCTGGGCTCGTGACCCGGTCGATTACCGTCAATTGCTAGGCGATGTCGAATTACTCGAAGAAGACCCGATCAATCGTGTTCGCTCTGCCATGGCCAGTGCCATTCAAGTGCTGCGTCTGTCGGGAGAGACGAATCAACAAGCGGTAGCAGCCGCGCTCAACGACCATTACCGTAATGCCAACGTTCGCCTAGCGGTCTCCGAAAGTCTGCTAAAGCGATTTTTACCTGAGGAAGCGTATCAAGTGCGTCCGGTGCGGCAACGTATTTTGGGGGCCGACACCCGCGGAGATAGTACCGTTCGCACCCGTCTAAATTTGCGGTTAATACCTGACGAAACGGCTTGGCACGTTGACCTGGGAGTCGAAGGAGACCTAAACAGTCTCACCCGTAGCAGTAAAGGGCCTGCTGTATTCCACAACTCATCGCAGGCACAAGTCTCAAGCCACCGCACTATACGAATGGATCCGCTGGGGTATTCCATTGTGACGAATGGAACGGATGTTGAATCACAGCAGTCGCTACGCAAAATGAGTACGGACTTCGATGGAGTGCCAGTGGTCGGGGACTTCTTGCGTGTCGTTATTCGCGAACAATTCGATCAACAAAAAGGTTTGGCAAAACGCATCATGCATCGCTTGATCGCGGAAGAAACTGAACAGGAAATGGATAAACAGTTGCAGGAAAAACTGCAAAAAGCCCAAACTGAATTGCAGCGACGCCTGGTTGGTCCACTAGAGATGCTCAATCTAAATCCGATGATTGTGGCGATGAGCACAACGGAAGAGCGGCTGCTGATTCGTTACCGAGTCGCGAATCAAGACCAGATGGCATCCAATACCGCCCGTCCCCGTGCGCCCAGCGATAGCTTGATGAGCATGCAGATTCATCAGTCTGCCATCAACAACGCCCTGGCTCAATTGGGATTGGGTGAACGAAACTGGAGCTTGATTGAATTGTATGACAGAATTGTCAGCGTCTTCGGAGCAGCTAACTTGCAAATGCCCGCAGACATTCCTGCCGATGTGACCATTCGCTTTGCCCCTAGCCGTCCAATCTCCGTCGAATTCGTAGACGATCAAATGGTGTTGACCCTCCGCATTGCAGAACTGGCGCAGGGAGGTCATCGCATTGAGCGGTTCATCATTCGCACCAGCTACGTCCCTTTTGCAGATGGCATGCAAGCCGGGCTGAGTCGTGAGGGTGTGGTCAGCATCGATGGCGCCCGTTTGACGATTCGCGATCGCTTGCCACTGCGCGCCATCTTTGCCAAGGTCTTTGTGGCGCGGTCCGAGATCCCCTTGATCAGCGACAGGTGGGGAACGGATGAGCGTGCCAAAGGTTTGGCTGTCTCGCAGATCGAGATTCGCGATGGTTGGCTGGCAGTAGCGTTATCGGAAGACACATCCCCTTCAGCGGCTGAGGTCGCCGCCCGCAGCCGTGCAGTTGAGGTGCGCTGAGGCGTCCGAACCCAAGTGAGGCCGAATCATCCGTCTCTCTATTGTGAGTTCTTCGCTTCAATGCGGACTTTGTCTCGACCCGCCAAGTCGATGAGATCTGGAAGGTCGTAGACTCTCAACGCGCCGTGCACCGTGGCGGTTAACAGCGGTGCAAGCTCGCTTGAGCTGGCAACGTCCGTCCAACTCTTGGGGGTATCGCGAAGGGTCACCGAAGTGAACAGATCACTTTCCAGCGCAACCGCATGTAAGGCAGAAATGCCACATTGCCCTTCGGCAATTAGATGTACAGAACGTGGTTTTTGTGTCTTGTAATGAGTTGCCCAGCGCGCGACGGAAAGAATATCCTCCGTTCGACCACCCACCACCGACTGACCAAGTAAATAGGCAGCATAGAAGGTTTTCCAATCGCCCACGATCGCATCAGGTTTTCCCTCCGCCGTCTCACCCTGTCCTCGTAGATCCACGGACAGCACTACAAATCCGTCTTGGACGAGCTTCTCAATCGCTCCTCCCACTGCCGCGTCCGCTTGCTTGCCGGTGTCGTGTACGTAAAGGTAAACCGACTCGTCCGGTTCCATGGGATGAAATGTCAGGGCAGGCAGCGGAACGCCATCCACTGGACGAATTACCAACTTGTCGATGTGATAACCGGCACGCTGCATTTTGCCGGCCGGATTCGATTGCGGCACGTCGCTCTGGGCAGTGCCGATGCCAAGCGTTTTTCGGACGAGCGAAAGTGCATCGGCGCGGGATAATTTCTGCCAAGCCGCATCGCGATCCTTGGCCAACTGTG
>JBBQRC010000668.1:0-3555 GCA_038215215.1 Pirellulales bacterium | reverse complement strand
AGCTGGCTGTTGAACTGTTCTGGCCTGCTCCTGTGGTTCGGCACTCACATCGAGTGTGGATTCAGCCACGACGGGAACGGTCATCCGCCGCAGCAAAAATATCGTGGCGGATGTCGCCGCGACGACGGTGATCATGCCAGCGAAGGCCAGTACAGCGTTACGGCGCGGATTCATCGAGCATCTTCCGATACGTTTGGCGGGCGTGTTCGTAGTCGGCTTTGGCTTGCTCCAATTCAGCGGCGGCGTAGGTACGTTGCTTGGACTTCCAGCATTGCTCCAGCGAGGCGAGACACCAGGCGACGCTCGATTTCACGCGGACCGGCTTGTCATCGACCGTGATCCAGATCGGATTAGTGTGGGCCGAGGGAAAAATCCGTGCGGCGACCCATGTGCTGCGCGTGAACTTAAGATCAGCGAACTTGAGCGTCCGCCGCTCGCCGTCAGCACGCAGCTTTTGCACGGCGACAGGCAATCCGTTGGCGATGAGTTCCACTTCGATTTCTGGTGACTCTGGTAGTCGCGCTGCGGCATCCACCACGAAGGAGCCGTCAGGTTGTCGCGCGAAGTTAAGCAGATGACCGGTGCCATTGCTGACGTAGCTTTCGCCGCGTCGCAGGGCTTCGACCCAGTCATTGTAGTCGAGCTTTCCGTCGAGCTTCACATAGACCCGGCCGATGCCGACACGCTCGCCCGTCATGCACGGGAAGTCAGTCTCACCGCTAGCGACGACGGGGATGCCGCAGTTCAGAACGTGATACCAGATATTCCATTCGAACTCGCGCGGCGTGTTCATCGTCGCGATGAAGTCGAGTGCCGGCACGGGCCTACCATCCGGGCCGGGAACCTGATGCGTCACCTGCATGATGAACTCGTTCGCGCCGATCCCGTCGAAGGCCGGTATCGCGAAACTCGGCAGCTTGTGCGGACCGTCGGTGCCGGGGACACGACCGACGGATCGCTCAAGTCCCGCACCGCTATGAGCCGTGCCAGTCACCGCGCCCTGCTTCTTAGCCCAGCGCAGCGTGTTGAGACCCAGCGTGGGCCAGTGCGTTTTCGAGTTGCCGCCCGCCGGAATCTGTTCGCTCAGCTTGAGCAAGTTGAGATGCCCCGACTGATGCGAACCGAAACCGCTGACTTCAATGTCGTAGCGCAACAGATAGGGATAGCGGCTGACATCATCGGGTTGTCCGCGAAAGAATTGCTTCTGGTAGTCGAAACACGGTCCCCACGTCAAGCAGCAGC
This sequence comes from Pirellulales bacterium, assembly GCA_038215215.1. Classification (GTDB taxonomy): domain Bacteria; phylum Planctomycetota; class Planctomycetia; order Pirellulales; family Pirellulaceae; genus Aureliella. The sequence goes on along the minus strand of JBBQRC010000668.1, from coordinate 2,313 downwards.
CGACTTTTACATCTTCGCCCATGATGTGCCGCAGCATGTCGGGCGGATGCACGCCCTGAGTTGGGTTCTCGTAGTGCAGGCAGCCCGCTGCATGAATGTGATGATCGCCGCTCCAATAGCCGAGCTTCGCCGGGTCGATCCAGCGCTGCACGCGATAGTCGACGGTGAGCGGTTCGCTGCCGACGCTGATCGACTTCGTTTCCGGCACGCTTTCCGGCCCGTGCGAGCACACGATCCTGTAGTCGCCGGGAGGCAGCTGAATGCCTTCGCCCGACTCACGATAGACCTGCGTTTGGAAGAAGAAGTCGGGAGCCTGACGCTTCGGCTGCGCGGGATACACGCGGCCCTGAGCATCTCGAATCTCAAAGCAGCCCATGCAAGGCGAACCATCGGCATCGGTGACCTGGAACGTGACTGGCGTCGCGGGCAATGTACCGACAGTGATGTTGGTTCCCGCCCACGCGCCACTCTCGCCAGCCGCATATTCGAGGCTGATCCAGTAGATGTCGAATGTTCCTTTTCCTTGAAGGGGATCTAGCCGCACGCCACGCAAGTCTCCCTCGACGGGGAACTCGATCGCGTATTCTTGGTCGCGACCTGCGTTGAGTTGAAAGTTCATTTGCCGTTGGCCGTCGGGCTGTGGCAGTTGCTCGGTCCACCAGAACATCTGCCCGATGTCGGTGGAGTCTGTTCGCCCCCAGAAACGGAGTATCATCTTTCCGCCACGAGCTTCGACCGAAGCAGAGAGGTATGGGTCTCCCCCCGTGGCAGCCAAGTGCAAGGCTTTGTCTTTGACCTTCAGCGTGAGATCATTCGGTTGACCCCAACCATCCGAGTCTTTGTCAAATTTCCACTGACGGATCAACTGGGAGTCTTTAGCCCCCGCCACACCGGCGCTGAACTCAATTCTTGCTGAGCGTGCGCCAGTGCGAGTGGAAGAGATTTGAACAAGGCGATATTCCAACTCCAGGCCACTCAGGCTCGCATCGAGAGGACGACCATCGAAAGCGTTAAGCAACATCCAGCGGTTTTGCACATCGGCCAGCGGGCCGTTCGGAATGGGTCTCGCGTTGGGGCTATCGACACGGAGGCGTGTCGGAACTCCTGCGTGATTCAAAACCTTAATCAGCAAAGTTCGCCACCCATTCTCTTCGACCTCGACCGGGCGACCCGCAGTGACTTTCAAGGAACCATCCTTCGAAATCTCCACAACCGCGATGCACAGTGGGTCGAGCAGACGCTGCACTTCGACGGTCACATTCGCATCGTCCGGCTCCTGCTTCAAAGCCACCAGAGCAGTCCGAATTTCTTCAGAGATGGGAGATCCATTCGTTTGGAGGGCTTCCACCATTCGCTCTGTCAGCAGCAAAAGCGGCTGGGCTTCCACCCGTGGCACTCTTGGGATATCCAAAGGCGGCGTGTTAGCCTCCGCCTTCGAATCCTGGAGCAGCAACGCGTGGGCAGGCGAGGACAGCAAGGCGATCACGAAACCGACGACTGATAATCCGCACACGATGCGGCGTGTCAGCGGTCGTCCCGAATTGCATGTCGGTTGTTCGCCATAGTGAAGCTTCATTTTGTCCCCATCTCCTTGGAAGAACTAATTCGGAAGACGCCAGAATATCAAACTCTCCATTGAGATCGCATCTCGTAGATTCCCAATCACCTCGGCTTCACGATAACAGTAGATTGGAGATTGGATACAATCAAGGTGCCGCAGTTCGGCGAAGCCGCTTTCCGGGGCGGAGTGACGTGGTCGATGGATAGTATCAGGTTTGATGTAACTATCTGAATCCATGACTAAATATACGCGAGAGGAATTCGATGTCTGAGAAGCCACGTCCGATGCTTCCCTGACGAACGATCACTAACTTCAGCGAGGGGATGACATAGAGCCGTTGCTTGCCTGCGCCACAGGCCGCAACCAGATCGTCCGGTAGCCAATCCGATTAGCTTGTCCTCCACGGCGGCAGCCGCCACGATTCCCACAAAACTTTTCGTACCGCTAGCCAGCATCTGCTTTGTCGATGCACTGCCACTATTGTCGTATTGTTCGAAGACGATTTTGCCGTCGTGCATCACCACCATGGCTTGTCCACGAAAGGACTTGCTGTACTCTGCGGCCGACTTCATCGCTGCTTCGGACACCGATTCGTTTTTTGTTACAAGTACTCCCGCCTCGGGGTGTTCACTGACAACGTCCCATCCACCTGTGTATTTTTCGGTCCAGCGTTCTGCGAACGTATCGGCTTTGGACAAGTCCGCATAACTGCCTTGCTTCGTCAGATCGTAGTCGTCCTTGTCGAATTCCAA
>JBBQRC010000667.1:0-3560 GCA_038215215.1 Pirellulales bacterium | reverse complement strand
TCTTGCTACCAATGAACCAATTCATCATTCGAGGGTGAATGAGATGCCAGTTCGCTTTGCTAGCACTCGTCGCGTTCGCTATTCATTGGTTATTTTCGATAACTCGTTGGCATCATGGAACTTAAAAGCTGCACGATCTCTGAGTACAAGGGAGAGGGGACTCGCAAATTGCTCTCCCCTGAGTACAAGGGAAAGGGGACTCGCAAATTCCTTAACCCCGTGCCATTCGGGTCAGCTCCGACTCCGGTAGTTGATGACATTTAGGCGGTTGGCAACACGGGCTTCACCGCTTCGCCTAGGTCGACGATGCGATTAATGGCATTGAGCATCGCCAACAAGGTGGCTTCGACGGTATCGGTCGAAACGCCGATGCCTTTGTAGGTCTGGCCGTTATGTTCGATCTCCAGTTGCACTTCGCCTAACGCGTCGCGGCCAATCGTGGCACTGCGGACTCGATAGTCCTTGCAGACCACCTTTAAACCAGTAATGCGTTCCACGGCCCAAAAGGCCACGTCAATCGGTCCATCTCCTTGTTCCACTTCCTGAGAATAGTCCTGGCCATTGTGCCGCAGGGTCAGCGCCACGCGTGGCGCGTGGCCGCTACCGCTGCTAACTTCGAATTTCACCAACGTCCAGGCTTCGGCTATGTGCCCTGAAATCTCGTGACGAATTAGTGCGACGACGTCCCCATCGTAGATTTCTTTTTTCTTGTCCGCCAAGTCCTTAAATTTTTCAAAAACCACCTGCAGTTGCTCGGCGTTGATACTGAATCCAAGTGCGCGAGCGCGATCGGCCAAAGCGGCGCGACCGCTATGTTTGCCCAGCACCAGATCGGTCTTGGCAAATCCAACATCCTCAGGCCGCATAATTTCGTAAGTGCTGCGTTCCTTCAGCATCCCGTCCTGGTGAATACCGGATTCATGGGCAAACGCATTACGACCAACAATAGCCTTGTTGCGTTGCACTTCCAGCCCGGTGATCTTGCTAATCAGCCGGCTAGTCGGCACCAGGCGTTCGGTTTTAATGCCGGTGTGGCAACCGTAGAGTTCATGCCGGGTTCGCAGGGCCATCACAATTTCTTCCAGAGCGCAGTTACCGGCCCGTTCGCCAATTCCGTTGATTGTGCATTCCACTTGGCTAGCGCCGGCCGCCACGGCCGCCAGCGAATTCGCAGTGGCTAGGCCCAAGTCATCGTGGCAATGCGTGCTGATGATGGCTTTGTCGATATTTGGCACACGGTTCAAAAGCAACTGGATACGATCGAACATTTCTTGCGGCGACGTATAGCCGACTGTATCGGGGATATTGATGGTGGTCGCTCCGGCCTGGATGGCAGCTTCGACCACGCGGCAGAGGAAATCGTGCTCAGTTCGCGCCGCATCCTCCGGAGAGAACTCCACGTCGTCACAGTACTTGGCGGCCAGTTCCACGCCAGCGACGGCCCTCGCAATGATTTCGTCCTGCGTCATGCGCAGCTTAAATTCGCGATGGATGGCACTGGTGGCTAAAAACACATGGATCCGCGGCCTTTCTGCGTGTTTCACCGCCTCAAAAGCCCGGTGAATGTCGTTGTCGTTGCACCGCGCCAAACCACAAATGGTGACTCCACGAATGGTGTTAGCAATTTCTCGCACCGCTTCAAAATCGCCTGGTGAGGCGATTGGAAAACCGGCCTCGATGATGTCCACACCAAGATCGGACAGTGCTTGCGCGACCTCTAACTTTTCGGCTAGATTCATGCTCGCGCCGGGGGACTGCTCGCCATCGCGCAGCGTCGTATCAAAAATTCGTATCCGTCGACTCGAAGATTCGCCTGACATTCGTGTTTCCTTGTGTTGGTTAGAGACTTCATTCACCAACCGTCGCGTTGTCGTTGAGTCCTCAGGATACGAAAAAACCCCGAGGCTCGTCGAGCACCGGGGTTAGCATGGTTCGCAGTTGAATGCAAAAAACTACCCCGACCGCCCGCCAATAGCGAGGGTGAGCTGAAGGAGCTCGAGTTGGGAAAGTAGCTTCATGCGCGTCAAAATTCTAAATTAGAGTTTGCTAAAAGATCGGTTATCGCAAAAGGTTACTTGTACAAAAGTGGAAAGTCAAGTCCTCAAATCAAGTGACACCTCGTTATAAGTGACGGTGGCCCTATCAGTTTTTGTGTGGCACGGGCTCGCCCGTGTGATTTTTCGTTGTCAGCTTGTACGTTCACCATAGTCGAATTTTCACGACGGCTAAATGGCCAACGGACGCAGGCATTTCCCTCACTGAACCGGACAACTGGCTAATCGACGGGCCAGCTGCTAAGTCTCAATAACCACTGGCAAGCCAGCGCGACACCCATGGCGATCTGCCGGCGAGCGCGGCGCGAGGGCGTTACCGACCGCGGCGCTAGAGACAGAACACGTCTATGACACGACTAAATGGAACTAGAACCCTCCGGTGAATCGCGGTGACCATAGAAACTGTAGAGCAAGGGGATCAGATTGATGAACATCAGCGTGGCGATCATGCCACCGACGACGACCATGGCGAGGGGGCGTTGCGCTTGCGAACCGATGCGAGTGGAAAGAGCAGCGGGCAGTAGCCCCAGTAGTGCGGCCATCGGTAGCGGCGTCCCGGTCAGTCAAAGACTACTTGAACCGCCAGTGAGTGTTGTCGACGCGACTTCGTTTTCCATCGCTCCGTGAAAGCGATTTAGGACCACATCGACTGGAATGTTGAGTATGTCACCATCGGTTTCGCGCAGAAAGCGTTATGGAATCGAAAACTAGCTTGGCAACTAGCGCAACTATCCCGCTTCCAAAACTCGACGTTATACTCTTGTGTTTCCGCGATCAAGCTGTGGGCGCCACGGGCAGTTACGTAAGGTTAAACGCACTTGGACGAACCGTTGTCTTATTCTGGTATCATCTCAATCGAAACAATTGACAATTCCGGCGAGCACGCAGCACAATTTGGTTTATTGGTCGCCAAGTCGGTCCACTATCCGGAATGCCAGCAGCTTGTTGTTTGGCTGCCGCAAGATGGCCGAAGCGGATACGGAGCTTATTGCGTTCGAGACAAAGCAACAGGGTTAGCGCTTGTTGATGGAGAGATCGATGAGATTCTAAACGGCAGCACGCAACTACTTTTTGACACCTTGCCTTGGCCGGACGGAAACTATGTACTCGAAATAGAGCATTGCAACCAATGCACACATCGATTGCATTTACGCAAACAGCCCGCATCCAGTGAGACCAGCAGTTCGGTAGTGACTGCGCTGGAACCTGCGCCCAGCCATGAGGGGCATTGGAAAACCTATTTCGATGGTTTCGGTAAGCCAATTCCAAATGAAGACGAAGTCATTCGCCAAAAAGTGCATGCGCAACTTGCCAAAGCCTTCCGAGTAATCATCGAAGATACTTCGCCGCGGTTACAGATTGAAGGCACGGTGCGGGCCGGCAATGTAATCTATATGGAAGGGAAAGATCAATTCAAGTTTTGGTTCGAGATGGGAGGAGGCGATTGTAAACTTTTCATCGATATTCCGCCGTCGGACGAGTGGGAGGTCCGGACGCAGACTCCCC
>JBBQRC010000666.1:0-3565 GCA_038215215.1 Pirellulales bacterium | reverse complement strand
AACTTTTTCAAGACTGGCCCTGGGACCAAGCGTTGGCGCTCACACGCGAATGCGGATACTCAGGCTGGGAAATCGCCCCGTTCACTATAGCTGCGAGTCCAGATGATATTTCGGTTGAGAAACGCCGTGAGTTGGCCGGCATGATTGCCGGTCATGGTGTGGATGTAGTGGGACTCCATTGGCTACTGGCGAAGACCGAAGGTTATCATCTCACTACTCGGGCGGCAGAGGTGCGTGGGCGGACAGCTAACTATTTAGGCCAATTGGCGCGGTTGTGCCGGGATTTGGGCGGTTCAATCATGGTCCTGGGTTCTCCACTGCAACGCAATTTTCCAGCGGACATGTCACACGCGGAAGCGGCTGCAAATGCCACCCAGGTGCTTGAGCAAGTATTGCCGGAGTTAGAGAAACACCGTGTCACGTTGGCACTTGAGCCGCTGGGGCCAGTCGAGGGTAATTTTTGGAATCATGCTAGCCAGGTCGTCGAGGTCATTGATCGCTTGGCCTCGCCTTGGGTGCAATTGCATCTGGATGTGAAAGCCATGAGCTCGGAGGGGGAGCCAATTGCCAAAGTGATTCGTGATAACGCCCAGCATATGGTGCACTTTCACGCCAACGACCCAAATCGTTTGGGACCTGGCATGGGTGACACTGACTTTGTACCCATCTTTCGAGCATTGCAGGAAATCAACTATGCAGGCTGGGTCAGTGTCGAAGTCTTTGATTATTCACCGGGCATCGAAACCATTGCCCGCAGCAGCATGCAAAATATGCGGCGAGATATTGCTCGTGCACTGTCGCTGCCCTAACCGCAATTAGCTGGTTCGCAAATAAAAAACAGGCCGGCAATGGCTGCCGACCTGCAAAAAGTTTCGTTGGTTATTTCGCCTTGGAGACGACTGACTAGATCAAGCCTGCGAACGCAAAGTAGCCGATCGCTGCGATCGTCATCGGGATACCATAGGGTAGTAGCCGCATACGGCTCTTACGCTCCTGAGAGATTTCGTAGAGTTTGTCGGCATCTCGGACTTCAACAATCTCTTGGAGGATTGATTGCGCTTGCGTCCAATGCTTTACCCAGTCGCCACTCAGGGCAATCTGGCATGCAGCCATCACGCCGCCCACGATGGTGGTGGCCACAAATATCCACCAAGTGTGTTCAATGTGTACGAAGGCGGCAATTCCAGCCAGCAGTTTAACGTCGCCAGCACCCATGCCACCGATCAAATGAAGGAAAAATAGTAGAGCCAGCCCGAAAACCGTTGCAGCGACGCTCCACCCGAGACCAGCGACCCCGCCGACGGCTGTGCTGTAGATCCAACCCGCAACAATCAACGGGTAAGTGATCTTGTTAGGAACTTTAAGGTACATGCCGTCGATAACCGCGGCCACGACCAGCGTAACGGAGACAACCCACATGGCCCAGTTGTCTGTTAAATGAATTAGGAAATCCTGAATTGACATGAACGTCTCCCCGTGCGGCCTACTTAATCCCAGTGGCCAGTTTGGTATCAGTTAACGGACTTCAGATGACCTTGGTTGAAATGCACATCCGGAATGATTCGCTACCGTAGGCTGCACACCCACACGAACAGGGTCATCAGCACGGTGCCAGCAAAACATACCATTTCCCAAATTCCGATGATGGATTCGGCTGGCATTAAGCATGGGACCATGATGGTTTCTCACTCACATAAAGTTGGTAAGAAGGAATTTAATTGGCAAGGCTAGCGCTTGCTCCGTCGCAAGCTGCTAACTGCCGAGTATCGACCTCAATGGCAAGCAGATCAGCGACCGCCTACTAAAAAAGTAAGACGGTCGCTGAGTGCTTGTGCGACGGAGTGTGAAGGACGCGACTGCTGCCCGCCACCTTCAATCGCCTAGCCGCGTAACGCAGTTGCCACCACAGGTCGCACTGCGTTTAAACGCGGCCAGTTAGCCAAATTAGAGCTGTGCCGAAACGTTATTGAACGTAGTTTTGGCGTTGGTACCAACCGTTTGGATGGCACCCAAGCAAACCACTACGATCAAGGCCAACATCACTGCGTACTCCACAGCGGTTGGTCCATCTTCGGACTTCAGGAAACGATTAATCTTCTGTGCAAAATTCTTCATGGCAACTCTCCGAAATGTAAAGCCACCCAGATCTCTGGGCAAACAACGAGAAACAACCGTGAAACTCCGTGATCAGGGCTTCGCCACCACCGCACGATACAACGTTTCACGACAACGATACCGAACAATCAATCGAATCTTCGCGACTTCTGTCCCGAAGCAATCTTGACTTGTTCCGTATGCACTTGAAACATAGGCCAGAAAGCAATCATGTCAAACAATGCGGACTGGAAAATCAGTAGTAAAAGAGGAGGTTTCACCGATTGGAAAAACTTTGATGCCTGCTAATCGTTACAGTCAGAAAAGACGGGTGCCGTGTATTAAGTTGATGTACTTAGAGAGGGCTGCATTCTAGCTATCAGGCTGGGCAGTCGCCCGAGAAAGACACCGAGAAAGATCCGCAGGGATACGTGCCAAGTCCGCTAACGATACAATGGATTTGCGATGGAACAAGCTTTTAATGGCCTTGAGGTTCGATCTCACCGCGCGCGCCTGACCAATTTTTCCCAAGCCTACGGTCTGTCCATTCCATGAATCTACAACCTATTGCCTCGCTGGTTGCGATTAGCCGTCGGCTGGCTTCCATGAAACTCACGCTGGCCTGTACCGCTGTTTGCATCGGTTTGATTCCTTACGTATTACTAAGGGAACCTGTCGCTCAACTCTACTGTCTTCCGTTTCTGATCGCTGCCTTGTGTCTCGCGTTCCTGGCCAAACGCAATACAAATTGGTTGTTGGGTTTTACATTCGTCGTATTTACGATTGTAGCCGTCACAACACGCCCGAACTCCGCGGTGATCGCGTGGGACATCTGCTTTGCTGCCTTCGCCTTGTTGACCTTGAAGCTAGGTGACCACATTCGGCGGCAACATCATCAGCGGCAGGCCAAGGCATGGCGCAGGCTGACGAATCGACTGAAACGCCAATCCGAGTTGTTGCGTTCGAGTGACACACAGCTCGTCAGTGCCATCAAGACCCAGCAGGATGCCCAAAACGCATTCCTAAAATCTGAGTCTGAACGTCAAACGTTGCTCGAGCATTTGCCAGTGTTTGTCGTGCAGAAGGATGCTCAAGGTCGTTTTACGTTTGCCACGCAGTCGTTCTGCAAGCTATTGAAACGCGATGTGTCCGAGGTGATTGGAAAAACGGACGCTGACCTGTTTCCGCCTGAAACTGCCGAGAAATTCCGCCGCGACGATAACCAAGTCATGCGGTTGGGGGAAGTCTTCAACGACATCGAGCGGACGCAATTGCCTGATGGTCGGCGTAGCTATATGCAGGTTCGCAAAGCGCCCTTGAAAAACGCTCATGGGGAAACGTGTGGCGTCCAAGTGATTTTTTGGGACGTGACGGATGAATTCACCAGTCGCATCGAATTGCAACGCATCGAATCACTGGCCCACGCACTGATTAATGCCGCGCTCGATGCCGTGCTCATCGTCGATACTGG
>JBBQRC010000665.1:0-3566 GCA_038215215.1 Pirellulales bacterium | reverse complement strand
AGTGGAGAGTGTTCGAGCCGCCGCAAAAAGACTTCAGGAAAGTGGAGTTCACGACGTCGAGCTATTTGTCTATCCAGAACAAGGACATGTGCCGAGCGGTCCCAGTTCATATGAAATCCGAATAAGTACGGAACACTTTTTGCGCAAGCAGTTCACACTGAGGTCGAGTAGCGGGTTGTGACCAGGACGGCATTGCGGTCGGAGCAATGTCGCAAGCAATTTTTGAGCAGATGGTTGCCCTCGACTCTGTAGACATACTACCATTCTCGGAATCGAGCGAAGGCGTTTACTAATCAGCTCATTCGATAATGCCAGAACAGGAGAAATCAACAGCACTAGGTAAGGTCCTCAACGCTTCCCGTGCAGCGAAATCCTAAACAACGCGTCGTTCCATGAGGTCCGCTCCCCTACCTCCAGCCGCAGAAACGTATTCAAGCGTGACAAGATGACCTGCCAATACTGCGGGAAGCAGCCTGGCAGCGAAGAGCTCACCTTTGACCACGTTGTTCCGCGGGCTCAAGGTGGACAGTCAACTTGGACGAATTGTGTTTTGGCCTGCATCGACTGCAATTCGAAGAAGGCTGACCGGACTCCGGCTCAGGCGCACATGAAACTCCGCAAGGAGCCAGTACGTCCGGCTTGGAAGCCGATCTACGCCGATCGAATGAATCGCGTGAAGAGCTGGTCCAAGTTCATTAGCGAAGCCTACTGGATAGTAGAATTAGAAGATTAGGCTGTAGCGATTTGGGCTGTAGGTAAGAGCAATTGTCTTTCTACCTACAGCCTACAGTCTAAACACCTACAGCCTGTTACCACAGGAATGTTTGCCTGGGAGCGGACTCGGTCTTCAAAGCCGATGGACAGTGTTCGAATCACTGCGTTCCTGCGGACCTGCCGATGTGGCTCGACTGAGAAAGGTGCCTATGACCCACGAAGTTGGAAATTAACTTGGGTGATTTTGGTGCACTGCAAGTTCCTTTTCGAGCTCGCGGATTTGATCCTTTAGCTTTTCGATGGTAGGCGCAATTTGCTCGATGGAATATCGTTTGTGAATATGCTGCGGGCAGTTGACGTCCCAAGCTGCAACTCGGAAGCGGACCGCGCGTTCGACTCTGCCGCCATAATTTGGATCTTGCAACACGGCAAGCAACTCATCATCACCTTCGATCACTTCTGCGGTTCCCCAGACCTTGATTCGACGGCTGTTAGCATAGTCCATCAAAAAGATAAATGACTTTGGATTCTCCGATAGATTTCCAACAGTGATGTATTGCCGATTGCCACCAAAATCTGCAAACGCTAACGTACGGTCGTCAAGAACTTTCAGAAAACCAACTGGGCCGCCTCGGTACTGAATATAGGGCTGCCCCTGTGCGTTAGCTGTGCCGAGATAGAACATGTCCAGACCTGCGAGGTAGCTTGCTAAGTCCGAAGTAATCTTGGTTTGCCAACCACCATGCAATTCCATGTTCGCGTAGCTTTTACGAGATCCTTTCTGCGTTTGGATTGCTTTGACGGCCGGCGTGAAAGCGATATCGCTGGATAAAGTCAACATTGTGTCTTCCTAAAGTTGGTTTCCTGGTTGGATAAAAAATGGAAAGCACTCGCCCGTTTCATTCGAGCGATTGCAATTCGTTCTCGCGATTACTTGGTAAACGACTTGTCAAGAAAGGCGTGCATCAGGCCGGCAATCTCTGCTCCATTGGATTCCAGGGCAAAGTGCCCAGCATCCAGGAGATGGAACTCGAGGTTTTTGACATCACGCTTGTACGGTTCCGCTCCAGCGGCCGGGAAGATCTGGTCATTCTTACCCCAGACAATCAACATCGGTGGTTGATGCTTACGGAAGTACTCCTGCCATTTCGGATATAACACAGGGTTGCTGCCGTAGCTGAGGAACAGGTCCAATTGGATCTCTTGATTGCCATCGCGATTGAGTAGAAACTGGTCATGGGCTGGCCCATCAGGACTGATGCGATTCTCGTCCTTCACGCCGTGGGTGTATTGCCACTTCGTGGCTTCGTAAGATAGTAAGCCCCGCAAAGATTCGCGCTTCGTCACATCCTTGGGTGCGTTCCAATAAGCCTTAATCGGCTTCCAAAAATCATTGTCTAAACCTTCGTCGTAAGCGTTTCCATTCTGCACAACAACTGCCGTCACTCGCTCGGGATGTGACGCGGCGATGCGGAAGCCGACAGGAGCGCCGTAGTCTTGGACATATAATGCAAAGTTGTTTAGTTTGATTTCCTCGGTGAAACGATCAACCACTTTGGCAAGGTTGTCGAATGTGTATTGGAATTTGTTGCGTGATGGCATCTCGCTGTGCCCATAGCCCGGATAGTCAGGTGCTACAACATGGTATTTGTCAGCTAGAGCTGGGATCAGATTGCGAAACATTTGCGAGCTCGTCGGAAATCCGTGCAGCAATAGTACGCTCGGTCCATCCTTGGGTCCTGCTTCGCGATAAAAGATTTCGACGCCATCAACATTGATGGTTTTATGAGCGACAGTCAGTGCCGTAGCGTGCGGTACAGACCGACTTGGTGACTCCGCCAATGAAATTCGGATGAAGACCACTGCAAATGATATGGCTACCAATGCACCAACCGAGCGGCAAGAGCTAATTCGACGTTTCATGATAGTTTCCAAATGCGAGTTAGATTCGTAAAGATTTTTCGTTTACTTGACGTCGGGAATGCCGACGTAATCTGATGGGCGAGGTCCTGGCGCGTCCCAGAAAAACTTGCGATCGCCTTCCTCGATCTCCACATCGTTGATGCTCGCTTCTCGGCGACGCATCAATCCGTTTACATCAAATTCCCAGTTTTCGTTGCCATACGCACGAAACCAATTGCCCAAGGCATTATGCCACTCGTACTGAAAGCGAACTGCAATCCACGTGTCCGTATATGCCCAGAGCGATTTCACCAAGCGATAATCGAGTTCGTGTTTCCACTTATCCGACAAAAACTCGCGTATCTGATCACGACCGCTCAGGAACACGCTGCGATTTCTCCACACCGAGTCCAGCGAGTAGGCAAGCGAAATACGCAAGGGATCACGTGAGTTCCACGCGTCCTCAGCGGATCGAACTTTTTTCGTCGCAGTTTCGAGAGTAAACGGTGGACAAAGGTCAGTCGGTGATGACATGCTACAGTTCCTGAGAACGAATTTGAGATCAAGACAGGTACGACAATTACTACACGATTAAGCATGGACGACTTCGCAAGCCGAAGAGCACGATTCCGAAGCTTTCGTGATGGGCTCGGCTCGCGGGAAATCGATGTCCGTGCCTGCTACGTGATTGAAGTAGTTGGTGAAGATGTTCAGAGCAACATTCGCCACTACTTCTGCGATAGCTCCGTCATCGTAGCCAGCGTTTCGGACAACCTGCAGATCCGCATCGCTGACCTTGCCTTGTACTTGCACGACCTTGATAGCAAATTGAAGCGATGCATTGACCTTAGGATCGACGGCGGAACCGCGACGGCTATCTAGTATTTGATCGACACTCAGTCCAACCATTTTGCCGATGGTCGAATGAGCCGCGAGGCAATAATCGCAGT
>JBBQRC010000664.1:0-3579 GCA_038215215.1 Pirellulales bacterium | reverse complement strand
CCAGCGGTAATGCGATCAGGAGTATTAGCCAGCCGATGATCAGGCAGACATCTAAGGCGAGCAGCCCCAGCCAAAAATAGAACTTCAAATACCGCAGATAGCCGTCGGCAGGTCGAAAGCTGCGAACCAATTGATCGTCTGCGCCACGCAGATGTGGCGGTTCTTCGGGGACTTTCAGCCAGCGGGTTACAATTAGCCAAGTCCCCTGATAGCACCATTGGCTTGCCCTGCGCACTGCCTTGTCGCCGATCATGTCGCGCCTCGCTGTTCCACCAAGGATTTCAGTGCGTCACGAATCGCTTCTAAAGCCTTTGTCGCCCGTTCCGGCTCGGGCATCATGGCGTGTTGCCCTGCTTCGGTCTGTTCAGTAACCAATACAGGAGGAGGTTGGCCGGTGCCTATAGCCACATCAAATTGATTTTTGGCGCCGCGCATGCGGCTGTACAGATAGTCGCGGAGTTCCTCGGCCCGCAGTACTCCTTCGATGGCCATTTCCGCATCGCTACTTCCTGACGCGGTCTGCAAACTGATTTTGGCTAGTCCCATCCAGCGCTGTAGCAAATTGCGGGTCAACTGAATGTCTTGAATTCGGCGATACGTCAGATAAACTTCACGTCGAAACAGCACGCCCCACTTCATGGATACCCCCGCGTCATCAAACTGGTAACGCAATGTGGTGTACCGGAACCAGAGCGGGAGAAGTGCAAAGGGCGACAAAGGACCCGCTAGCAGCGACACCAAAACATAATAACGGAAGAGTTTGGGATCGGGTCGATTAAGCTTGGAAGCATCAAACGTAGAAGGCTCAGCCATAGATGTTGACTCGCACGATGGGGTGATTCGAGCTGCTCAAAAGCATTTCGCCACTGGCTGCTCCGCCTTTAAATTACCTCCCAAAATTTTTGGAAGAATGGGAAAACTGCGAATTCAATCGTTGGTTGTGGCGTCATGGGGTAGAATGTACCCACTTCCTCTCCTACTTCGCCACTATAGCAGCAATCGAGCAACACCTTGTCCGACACAGCAGCGTTTCCTGATTTTCCGCTGGGCTATTGCACGAACGTCCACGCCGGCACTTCTGTTGAAGAAGCGCAGGCCAATTTGGTGCGTTTCGCAGGCGCGATACGAGAGCAACTAGTTCCGAAAGCGCGACTCCCGGTCGGCTTGTGGCTAGCCGAGCAGGCAGCGAATCAGTTAGTGGAACAGCAGTCGGTACTGCCGTTGCGTGATTGGCTGGCGGAGCATCACCTGATCGCTTATACGTTCAATGGATTCCCACAAGGAGATTTTCATCAGGCTGTCGTCAAACATGCGGTTTACGAACCAACGTGGAGCTGCCATTCGCGGGCCCGCTACAGCATGGAACTGGCTCAAATTTTGGATAAATTGCTGCCTGCCGGGGCGAACGGTTCCATTTCCACCGTGCCCATTGGTTGGGCTCATTGCCCATGGCACGCCGAAGAATACCGACTGGCCGCTGAGAATCTGCTGGAAGTGGCCCGCTTCCTGGATCACTTGGCCCAACGTAGTGGACGCGAAATCGTGCTGGCGATTGAACCCGAGCCTGGCTGTATCATCAATACGGCCGAAGATGTGGTTGATTTCTTTCAGCATTATTTATTCAGCGGCCCCGATGCCCGCATTGCCCAACGCTACCTCAGCGTTTGCCATGACGTATGTCACAGTAGCGTCATGTTTGAGCCTCAAATCGAAGCTCTCGAGAAGTATCGCAACAGTGGTATTCGAGTTGGCAAAGTGCAGCTTTCTTCTGCGGTACACGTCCCTTGGGATACTGTTGTTGGCCAGCCCGACCAGCAAGCAGCCATGCTCGAACAATTGCGAGGTTTTAGTGAACCCCGATACCTGCATCAAACAACCTGTGCTAAAGCGAACGGTCGACTGAACAAGCTGGTTGAGGATTTACCCGTGGCATTGCAGAAGTGGATTCCCGATGGCGATTATCCGCAACTTCCTTGGCGAGTTCATTTTCATATCCCCATTTTCGTGCCGCGTTTTGGCGCGCTCGAGACAACACAAGCGGACCTGGCCACCGTGTGCCAATACATGCGCCAACATGGCAACTCGAATTGTGCAGGCTCTTCGTGGTTTACCGGACACTACGAAGTGGAAACGTATGCCTGGTCAGTGCTACCGTCGAGTTTGCAGGTCGCGGATTTGGCGACAGGTATTGCTCATGAATTGGAATATGCGCAAGAGCTGATCTCTGTCCCAGCCTCGGTGGACTGACTTCCGCAGCCGTGGTGCCACGCAGCTAGCTGTGTACTCGCGCTAGCTCGACGATTGCGCCACCGATGGGATCGACATGGCCGGAGTTAGTAGGTCAACAACGGCCTGACGAATGTCCGACTGACGCATTAACGATTCACCCACCAGCATGGCCTGGATGTTATGGGATTGAAGGAGTTGAGCATCGGCGTGAGTTGCAATGCCACTTTCACTGACCATCACTCGGTCGAGCGGCACGCGTTTGCGCAGTTGCATAGAGCGTTCAAGATTGACTTCGAAGGTCGTTAAGTCACGATTGTTGACGCCGATCAATTCGGTACCGGTGCTGAGTACATTGTCCAGGTTGGAAGGGGCGTGCAATTCGATCAGCGCGTGCATCCCGAGCTCGCGAATCAATTGGTAGAGACCACGCAGCTCCTGTCGCGACAGGCATTCGGCGATTAACAACACCGCGTCGGCACCGGCCACGCGAGCTTCGAAAACTTGATAAGGGTGGATGACAAAGTCTTTGCGTAGAACCGGCAGTGCAACTGCGTTTTTGACGGCCGTCAGATATTCCAATTTGCCTTGAAAATACTGTTCGTCGGTCAGCACACTGAGGCAACTGGCTCCCCCCGCTTCGTAGGCTCGCGCGATCCGCACGGGATCAAAGTCTTGGCTGATGACCCCCTTTGAGGGGCTGGCTTTCTTGACTTCGGCGATGAGTCGAATGGGGGGCGAATTGCGAAGTGGGGCGAGGAAATCGCGGGGTGGTGGAGCTTCTCCAGAGGCTGCCATCAGATCGCGTAGCGGCCGTTGACGGATGGCTACTTCGATCTCTTGTCGTTTCGTGGCCACAATCCGTTCGAGAATGTTGGTCATTGGAACTGGTCGCTTCAAGGTGTGGGATCAATGTTTAAAGTGCCGCACGCCGGTGAATACGAGCGGAATTCGATGGAGATTGCAGGCCGCAATCACTTCATCGTCGCGACGTGAGCCGCCGGGTTGAATGATTCCGACGATGCCAGCCTCTGCTGCTGCTTCGATAGAATCCGGAAAAGGAAAGAACGCGTCGGAGGCCAGAATGCTCCCTGCGGCAAGTTCACCTGCTTTGCGAATAGCAATCTCGACACTGTCCACCCGGCTCATCTGGCCCGCGCCCACACCAACCAAGGCAGTGTCTCGGGCAAGCACAATGGCGTTGCTCTTGACGTGCCTAACCATTTCCCAGGCGAAATAGATATCATCCCAGAGTGCCTCAGAAACTCCTACGTCGGTCATCGTGCGCCATTTGGTGTGAAAGGCAGGCAGCGTATCCGCTTCTTGAACAAGTGCTCCGCCAGCCACAAAACG
>JBBQRC010000663.1:0-3591 GCA_038215215.1 Pirellulales bacterium | reverse complement strand
CTATGCTCGCACTGGAACAGTTCGATGCGACGGTGCGGTCGATCGTAGTGCAAGAGCAGATCCTTCACGAGGAACAACTCGCACCGAAGCTCGTCGATGCTGCAGTCTCCAGAACACTCGAACTACTTCGCGGAAACGGGTTCGCCGTAAGCGAAATGGCGTTAGCCGCGGGTTCCGAAACAGCCGGTCCAAATGCAGAGTCGGCGGCAAGCGTTGTGCCGCTCATGGGGGCAGCGCAACTTGGCGAGCAACTCGTCCAATCGCCAGACATCTCAACCGTCAAGCGAATCACGGCCGCGGTGCGTCAGCATCTCATTGACAACCAGCTCGCCAATTTAGAACTCGATCCTACGCTCGTTAAGACCAACTTTGTCACGAAAGCCATCCATGGCATCGCTGAACTTCTAGGCACCAAACGCGAGAGCTTTGATGGTCTTGTGCTTGAACATGTGATGTCCGTGCGAGAGGAACAATCAACCACTTTTGTAACAGAACTGAATTGGCGTTTAATCGATTCCGCCGCCTCACTGTACACAAATCTCGTGATTGACAATTTGCGAACTGCAGATGCGAGCGGCACGGCGCTAGCCGCCGGTTCCAAAATCGCTTTACCCGCAGCTAACGCCCAGCAGCTCAAAGACGATTTTGCATCCGAATTGCTTCTTTGGCAAAAAGACAAACGCGGACTGCTCAACGAACTCGACTCAGTGGTTCGTATGCCCGGTTGGGGTAATATCTGGACGCAGCCGATCATCAACCGCATCGACATGCTCGCAACCGGCGTTAATACCATGTTGGGCGTTCGCGTCTTTGGTGACGACATCAACAAGATTTCCGAGAAGTGTGAACAGATCGCTGCTGTCTTGAAGCGACTGCGCGGTGCCGTCGATGTATCCGCTGATCAAGTCGTCGGCGAGGGCTATCTTGAGATTGACATTGATCGTGAACGTGCGGCACGATTCGGCATTAACATCGGAGATATCCAAGACGTGATCGAAACGGCCTTAGGTGGTCGCGTCATCACGATGACTGTCGAAGGCCGCGAGCGATTCCCAGTTCGCATTCGTTACGCCCGGGCCTTTCGCGAAGATGAACTGTCGGTCAGAAATTTGCTGGTCACTGCCTCCGCGAGGGGAATGGCGTCAGGCGCCGATGCTTCAATGGGCGGCAACAAAGCTGGTGAATCGGCGGCTGGCGCCGCGCCGCTCAGTCCGATGCAAATCCCGCTGTCACAAGTCGCTGATATTCGTATCGTCTCTGGCCCGTCGATGATTCGTAGCGAAAACGGGCTGCTTCGATCCTATGTTCGGCTCAATGTTCGTGACCGCGACGTGATCGGCTTTGTCGAAGAAGCACGTCAAGCGGTCGCCTCGGAAGTCGCCATGCCCGAAGGGATGTATATCGAATGGACGGGCCAGTTTGAGCACGAAGTTCGCGCGCGAAAAACGCTGTCGATCATCGTCCCAGCCGTGGTGCTGACGATCTTCGTCTTGCTGTTCGTCGTCTATCACGACTTAGCCGATACGCTCATCGTGATGTGCTTGACGGTTCCCGGCGCGGTGTTCGGAGGCGTGTTGTTCCAATACCTGTTCGGTTACAACTTCAGCGTCGCGGTCTGGGTCGGATTTATTGCCTGCTTTGGACTGGCCACCGAAGGCGGGCTCGTGATCTTGGTCTATTTGCGCGAAGCGGTCGAGCGAAGGGGTGGCTTAGAAAACTTGACGCTCGAACAACTTCGCGCCGCCGTGATGGAGGGAGCCGTCCATCGTCTGCGACCCAAGCTCATGACCGAGCTGACCACGATGATCGGGCTGGCGCCCATGCTGTGGGCTACCGGTACGGGTTCCGAGATCATGCAACCTATGGCCGCCCCCGTCCTCGGCGGTATCCTGGTCGCCGACGAAGTTATCGACCTACTACTACCCGTGCTCTTTTACCGCGTCCGCGTTTACCGCTGGCGGAAGATACATGGAGACTCTGGCGAATCGAATTCGGCTATCGCAGTCGTAGAACCAGCAGCCGTTTGACTCCGCCGGTTATGCGGTTTTATGGAGTAATTGCGAGTAACCGGTAGTGACCCTGTAGCGGTACGGGATGAACAGCGAGATCGCAAATGCATCAGCTCGATCCTCACCGTCGTAACCAAACGTGATGCAAATGCTACGCAGCAGTTGCCATCTGCCTCACCTGTGCGAGCACATCCATCAGCGCGTCGACTTGCGCAGACGAAAAGATCGCATCCGGCCCTTGCGGAGCGACGTCAACGAAGGGGGACTCGTAGAGCAGGCTAGCGTCCATCATGCCGTGTTCTGTGAGATGGTTGACAATTAAGTTGATGAACTCGATCTGGTTGGCAGACCTGGTTGTGCCGCTGATCAATGTCGTCAACGCGGCTTTCGCGGCTTCGCGATCCAAGCCGACAAGAGAACGGACGAACAACCCTAGCCCATGTGCTTCCTCTTTTGCTTGGGCAATTTCATCTGGACCGCCGATGCCGTTCTCGGCAAGTAAACGTTCAAGCTCGTCCACGTCTGACGGTGACAGTGCCAGATTCATGCGCAGTTTGTGGATGACAATGTGGTCGTGGTGCGAGCGCAGGAATGCGCGCGCCTTGGCGCGGAATTTTTCATAATCGGTAGCGGTAGCGAATCCTGGCAAATTAATCTCTGACTCGCTCCCCATTTCATCTTCGAAATCGGTGTAGATAATTTTCCGCTTCTGCTTCTCAATCAGCTTTACTAAATCCCGAATGCGCCGACGCACAATCTCCAGCATGGGCGTCGTAACATCCTGCCACCATTCGTCCGCCTGTAGGTCCTGGATCAATTCGATTTGAGCGCGAACCATGGGGATGGACGATTTTTCCTCCAGTAGTCCGGCAATCGCTTTCACTTGCAAACACAGACGTTGGAATGACGGCTCTGCGCGGAGAACGGCGAGCTGCAAGTTCAGCACCAGCAAGTCAAAGCGTTTTGCCTCCTCTGACTCGGGGTCAAGCTCGTGGGGCAAGCCAGCGACTTCGCGTGATAGCTCGGTAAAGGCTTCCTGGTCTAGTTCGTTCCATGCCTTGGCGTCGGAGTATTTCTCGACAAAGCGGCGATGCGGCCGGACGATGAAGTTATTGACATTCATCGCAGCAACTTCACGCTGCAACAGCTCGGTAGTTGCCGTCCGCACCTGAGGCTCAGTCTCTGGCTCGCCATTGGCCGGAAGCTCTTTGACCAGTTGTGCAGCGCCTTTTAGAGCGTTGGCATCGAGCGAGCTGATTAACTCAAGTCGCGCGTTGAATAGCCTGCTTCCTAATGACTGGCCGGTCGAACCGTCAGTTGCCTCGGGATTTTGGCTGAAGTACTCTAAATTCTGGCAGTAGTCGAAAATGTAGAAAAACTCCTTGTCGCAATCTGGGCCGAACAGATTTGGACATAGTCGTGTGCCACGACCAATCATCTGCCAGAACTTTGTTTTGGATCGCACAAGCTTGAAAAACACCAGATTCACAATTTCCGGAACGTCGATACCTGTGTCCAGCATATCCACTGAGATGGCGATATGGGGAGCCTTGTCCTTCTTTGAAAAATCGTCGATTAGACT
>JBBQRC010000662.1:0-3593 GCA_038215215.1 Pirellulales bacterium | reverse complement strand
GAGTGACATCCGCGGCTGCATGCCCAAGGATAACCTGGGCGGCTTCGAGGCCGAATTTTTTGCGGATCTCGGTGGCGGCGGCATGACGCAGTTGATTCGGTGACCAACGTTGGTCGCTTTGCCACTTCGCCAGCTCTTGCTTTTGTTTGTCGGACAGTCGGGCAAGAAACCGTTTCTTGGTTTCGCCTTTCTGCTTGGTCAAAGGTTCCGGCGCAGGGAACGCTTGGTCGCAAGCGCGGTGAACTGCCTGCCGATAGCTTCCCGGGCCATACTGCATCGAGGGCTGTTTCTTAGGAACTGGCTGGCGATTTGTCCCGGGACGGTTCCCACATGACAGGGGCGTCTGACGTGTTTCGTTTTTGATTCTGAAATAAGCCGCCATCGACTCGGCAGGCGAGAAACAAGATGAACTCGTTTCGCGCAGCAGATATCTCGATAGAATCGTCTGTGATTCGGGACCGATGAAGACTACCCGACTGCGCCCATGGTGTTCGGTTTTATGGGAGTAAGGCCGATACTCCCAAACATCACCGCTCCGATCAATATCACGCGGACGCAGCTTGCAAATCTCTCCTGGACGCATGCCGGTTAAGAGTTGAATGCGAACCATGTCGCGCACAATCTCAGACAGGAAAGGCATGGTCCGTTCTACAACGGAAAGTTCGACAGGCAGTATCGGTGCTGGTTCTGGAGCATCGGTACGCCCCTTCTTTAGGCCAGGCACGGTAACGAGTGTTTGGTGTACGGTGACGGAAAGTAGCTCTTCACTTGCAGCCCAGCGAAAGATTCGCGTTAAGCGCCGCATGTTCTTGTTGACGGTTGGACGAGCCTGCCCTCGGTCTAGCCATCGTTGACGCACAGCCTTGAGCGCCTTGGGTCCAAACTCGATGGCGGCGGTCTGTCCGTAGAGGTGTCTCACATCGCGAATGATCAGTCGGAAAGCATCCTGTTCATTAGTTGGCTTCCCGTCTTTCACATAGTACGTTTTGCAGTGCCGCCAGAACGCGGCCAAAATCTCCACTACGGTAATGGATGGGGCTCGAGCAGGTTCAACGACTTGCCGACCGGCTGAAAGGAATTCAGCCACCAGGCGATCGTACAGCGTCTTACTGACTTTGGTGCCGTGTGGACCAAGGTAATGATCTCGCCCGGAGATCGTGACGATCGCTTGCCCGCTGGCACGATGCTTACGATATTTGGGGACAGCATGAACGAGTCGCGGCATAGTGAGGAGTCTCCCAAAACGGTATGTACCGTTTTGCGCTTTGGGAAAACGCCGCACTGCTCACCGCGAGCAGGTATCGTAAGTCTCGATTTGGCATGGCTTTAGAAGAAATACACCCAAATGGATTCGAACCATTAACCTTCGGTTCCGTAGACCGATGCTCTATCCAGTTGAGCTATGGGTGCAAATGAGCCGCGTCTCAGGTTGCATTTTTACTCAAAGTCGCCGGTGTGGCAACGGGTATCGCCGGGATTCCGCAATCTTTGAAGGAGCAGCCTTCCGGGCAAAATGCTTGCGAAGGATTTAATCAGGTAATGTGCCTACGCGCAAGTGGGCATGTTATGATGCACGTACGGGTGTCGCTAGCCAACAATTTTCATTGGCAATTTTCATTGGCGATTTCACCTTGTGACGTCGACCTTTCCGAATTGACAGGGAGTTTTCCGAGGCGAAAACAACTCTGCCAGTCCCCCACTTCAAAGATCTTTCCGACCGAGGACGATGATGCTTGACCTAATCGGTAAAGGAACTGCGCATACTTGTAACGGAGTCACGCGACGCGATTTCCTGCAGGTGGGCACGCTAGGGGCGATTGGCTTGAGTCTGCCGGAACTGCTCCAGGCCCGGGAAGCGGGTTTGACGGACCCCGCCAAGGATAAACGCTCGTGCATCCTAATTTTCAACCTCGGAGCACCCAGCCAACTTGATACTTTTGATATGAAGCCCAACGCACCGGCGGAAATCCGCGGTCCGTTCAAACCGATCTCGACGGTGGCCGATGGTATTCAATTGTCGGAGATCCTGCCTAAACATGCCCAAATTGCCGATAAGATCGCTTTAGTTCGATCGTGTTTTCATCGCGGGGCGGCGGTGCATGACGCTGGCTGGCAGATCATGCAGACAGGCAGGCTGTTCACCGGGGGTGTTAACACGCCGCATGTTGGTTCGGCGGTGTGGTACCTGCGTGGGCCACGCGGTGATCTGCCTCCGCATGTGGTCTTGCCGGAAACGATGGGGCGCGGCGGCGGCAATCTTCCCAACGGGCAAGCAGGGGGCTTTCTAGGCAAAGCCTACGATCCATTTGCGTTACAGGCTGATCCCTCCCAAGCGAATTTTAATGTTCCAGATCTACTGCCTCCATCATCCATCCCAGCAGCACGGTTGGAGCGACGCCAACGCATGCGGACCGCCGTCGAGCAGTCGATGCGAGAATTTGAAGCGAGCGAGAGTGCCAAACTAATGGATGAGCACTTTGCGACCGCTTATCGGTTGATGACGAGCCCCCAAGCGCGGGACGCGTTTGACTTGTCCAAAGAATCGACCCAGATGCGCGAACGCTACGGCATGAATCGCTTCGGACAATGTTGCCTGTTGGCGCGACGGTTAGTGGAAGCAGGCGTGCGTTTCGTGACCATCAATACCTTTTTGACAGTCTTTGATGAAATCACTTGGGACATCCACGGCAGTAAGCCGTTCACATCGATCGAGGGAATGAAGAACATCGTGGCGCCGATGTACGACCAGGGTTATGCGGCGCTGATATCTGATTTGGCAGAGCGAGGTTTGCTGGGGGATACATTGGTGGCCAGTATGGCTGAGTTCGGGCGAACTCCGAAAGTCAATCCGGCCGGCGGTCGCGATCATTGGCCTCAGTGCTTCACGGTCTATTTCGCGGGTGGTGGAGTTCAAGGTGGACGGGTCGTGGGTGCCAGTGATCCGATTGGTGCGGTGCCGGACGATCGGCCTGTCGAACCGCCAGAAGTGGTCGCCACGATCTTCCATAGCCTGGGGCTAAAAGTGACCGAGCACCTGCCAGGCCCGGCAGGACGTCCTTTCCCCCTGGTCGATTCGGGCTTTCGCGAGATCCACGAACTGTTTTAAAGGAATGTCGCTACTTTTTTAAATAGCGGGCGTTTTCGACAGCAGGCTTTTTAGACAGCAGTATGCATGATTGATAAATCTAAAAATTCGCAGTTGCAAGCGAAGGCAAATCCCATGTTAGGGAGGCCCAAACTGGTCGTGGTGGCTGCGGTCATTTATGGTTGCTGGTTGCTGTGGTTGGCTTATGTCGCCTGGATCAATGTCAGCGCCGGCAATCAATAGTTGCTTCCAAAGAGCGCTCTCTGCATAGCCACTCTGCACCACGCGCCACCAACGGCTGGCTGAAAAATTGTTCGCCAATTTAGCCAAGAGTGAGCGAATCTGCGACCGATGGTCAAAGTAATTGAGCCAAGTAAGTCGTCCAATCTCGGTCGTTTGCCAGGTCACATCTTCGAAAAACAGGAGTCGGCGCATATGCACCAGTGGTATTTGAGTTTTGATGGCAAGCAAGTTGGCCCGCTGGATACGACGCAAGCGATGGCCATGT
>JBBQRC010000661.1:0-3604 GCA_038215215.1 Pirellulales bacterium | reverse complement strand
GAACCAATCTTCCTCTGCGACACCAGTCCAGCTTGCGCCCGGCGCAGTGTTTGCCAAAACTGCGATTGCCGGAACAGCGATTGTCCAGACTGGGCTGGCTACTCCCGCACAAGCTAAGCCCGTTGGCCCGTTCACACATGCCTTGCCACTAAAAATAAAGCCCGGCGTGGAATTGGCCCGCAGCAGCGATGCTCGCAGTTCCCTAGTCGTAAATCGACCCATCATTGCGGTGGTGGAACCGAACCGAGCCTTTGTGATCAGCGTAATCTGCATGGTGTCCCTGACAATTTGGCTGACCATGTGGTTGGCCATCAGCGGTGCCGGCAGACGCAATGCTTTACAGCTAGCTTTGGCCGCGAAGATTCACCGAAAATAATCTTGCCCCCATGACTACAACCGCCATGACCACGACCATTGAAAACAGCGAGAATATTGAAAACACTGAGAAAGTGGGTCACGTATTTTCAGAACCGGTAGTGGACTCAGGAGCCGATGTCTATCAGTCGGTTTCCCGCGGTGCTGTGACCGCGTTGGTCCTAGGTGTGTTGGGTTTGTTCACGTTCCCGATTTTAGGGCTGATTTTATTGCCGATTCTCGGCATAATCTTCGCCATCCATTCACTGTTTGCATTCCGAAAGTTTCCCGACGAATTGCTCGGAAAGCCGCTGGCGATTGCCGGAGCCGTGTTGTGCGTGGCGACCCTGATTTTGGCTCCAGTCTGGCACACCTACGTCTATCTGACCGAAGTGCCAGAAGGATATACGCGGATCGATTTCGCCTCGCTCAAAAGTGAACTGGGCAGGCCAGACGAGCCCACCAAGTCCGCCAACGATTACAACGGTCAACCGGTGTTCATCAAGGGTTATATCCACCCCACGTCGATGGACAGTTTGGTGGCCAAGAAATTTGTGCTGGTACCTGACCTGGGCACTTGTTGCTTCGGGGGGCAACCGCCCCTCACGCACATGATCGAAGTCTCCCTGACTGGCGATCAGTACGCTAGCAAGAGTTACCGCAAGCAGCGACTGGCAGGAACTTTCAAAGTGAATCCTAACCTAAAGCCCATTGAGGGGCTCACCGGCGTCTTCTATCAGCTCAAAGCCGATATCTTGAAATAGTCGCCAGCGACTGTGGCCAGAGTCCTATCACGCGCCGGCGACACGTTTTACTCCCAGGTTACGCTAGCTATTTTGTACTAACTGCCCGCACGCTGCCTGGACATCCGAACCCATCGAGTAGCGAATCGTGGTGAAAATTCCTGCCTCGCGCAACCGCATGGCGAACTCACCGCGACGCTCGCGCGGTGTGGGCAACCAGTTCTGAATGAACGCATTGGGGTTGTACGGAATCAAATTGATCATCACGTGCAAGCCATCCAAGTACTCGATCAACGCGTCGGCATCGGCATCGGTATCGTTCAATCCGTCAATCATGATGTGCTCGATCATGACCGGCCCTTGCTGGCGATGGGTCTTGGGCATCCGCGCCACATAACGCAACGCTTCATGCGTTTCCTCCCATGAATAACGGCGCGACCAAGGGACCAGTTTGGCTCGTAATTCCGGTCGCGCGCTGTGCAAGCTGAACGCCATCTGAATACCAGGAAAGCGATCGATCAGTCGGACCATGGCATCCGGCACACCGACGGTGGAAACCGAGATGCGCCGGTGCGGCAACGCAAACATGGCTTCGTCAGTCAAACATTCAATCGTCTTGTAAAGCTGCTCTTCGTTGTGCAGCGGTTCACCCATGCCCATAAACACGATGTTCCGCAAGCGACGCTGATCAGCTCGACAGATCCGGGCGGCGGTCAAAATCTGCTCCAAGATTTCGTCGCTCGTCAAATTTCTCTTCAAGCCCATTCGAGCGGTGGCGCAGAAGGGGCAACCCGCTTGGCAACCGACTTGTGTCGAGACGCAGACGGCGGCCCGCGATGGTCCGGAACGCAGTAGCACGGTCTCCATCCGCTGGTCATCCGCCGTCCGCATCACCAGTTTTACCGACGGATCAATGGTCGAGTCGTGACGTTGATGGATCTGGATCGGTGCGAGATCAAATTCGGCGCGGGCGGCTGCCTCAGCCTGCCCCAAGCGGCTCAGAACAACGTCTAATGGTTGGTGCATTTGAAAGGCGCTATAACGCAGCTTGCGAATGACGTGCGGGTCGAGCCTCTGGCGACGGCGAAACTGCTCCACGGCGGCCATGTCATACAAAGTTGGCTGCCGCTCGGTAGCAGGCGGAGTCATTGCGGTCAGTAGCGGAATTTCCATAGGTCGTATCGTGGTGGATGAGAGCTCGCAGGACAGACCCAAGCTGGCTGCCCTCGCCAGCTAAACAATGGCATTGGACCAGGACTTTGGCAAGCGGTAGCGAAATCTCAATCGAGCGCGTACATCGACAGGTGGCGGTAATAAACTTCCAAACAATAGATGTTCAGACAGGTTGTGTACAGTCGTCCACCGGAGGGCCCGAATTGATCATGGCGGGGATCCCAACTGCCTGCCTCAGGCCCCGCTTTTTCCTGCAGTGCGGGGAGCACACTCTTCATGGCGTCGTTCCACTGTTCCCACGCACTGCCACCAAAGTGATGCAGCACCTGAGTCGCATAATACCAGTAGTACACGCTACTCATCGGTTCATCGGCGCGAGGGGCATTGGGGAGCAAGTCATCCTGAATGGCCCGCATTAACGCGGTGTTGGTTTTCCCCATCCCTAAATAAATACGACACAGCAGTCCCTCCGCTGTCATACTCAGCGACGGAGGGTCATATTCCTTGTAGGCGTAACGTGATCCCTCGTCGTGTTGGACACTGTCCAAGAACGTACCGACACTTTGAAAAATTTCTTCGTCGACGACAAAGCCCGTCATTTTCCCGGTCACAAACGCCATCAGATACCAACCGGTGACGGACAGGTCCGCATCCACCCGTGGATCGTACCGCCAGCCTTTCAGTTTGCTTTGGGACCATTCGGCAAACTTGATCGCCTTTTGGCCCGCCGTGCGATACTCTGAACTGCCCGTCATACCGGCCGCTTCACAGAACGTGATCGTCGCAATAGCTTGTGCGTACATTTGTTGTCGCGAAGGCTCTTTCCCGGCGAAAAAACCATCTTTGTCTTGGCGTCTCAGCAAGTAGGCCAAGCCGAGGCGGACGTTGTCGGCGTACGGTCCATCCTTCGGCGTGTATCCGGCACCCAAAAATGCGTTGACCGCCATGGCGGTGGCCGCAGTTCGATTTTCGTTCGCGCCGTGGTCTTGGTACGGTCCGATGAGACTCCAACTACCATCACTCATTTGATTCTTAGCCAACCATTTCAGCCCCATCTCAACCGCATCTTCCGTCGCGGCATTGCCTCCAAACTTCGCCAGTAAAGCTCCTTTGAGCGAGCCGCTGCGGCCCGATAACCCAGCTTGGATACCGGTTGGCAATGAGGTCAACGCATCTGCCGGCGAGATACTCTTGGTGAGTTTGACAGGATTCAACTCCGACAGCTTTACCGACTCCAGCACGTCGATGAATGCCGGTGGTTGCGGCTCAATCAGGGAAGTTTCCGCCTCGATGGCGTTCATCTGCGCCGGGCCAGCCAGTTCGAATTCAGCCAC
>JBBQRC010000660.1:0-3604 GCA_038215215.1 Pirellulales bacterium | reverse complement strand
GCCTGGTCATTGGCTGGCTGATACTCTTGATCGCCTTACCGCTCGTCGGTTTGCTGGTCGCGCCGTTGGCTTGGGCGATCATCATAATGCCCGACATGGTGGCTTACATTGCCATTCATTTACGATTTGATACTACCTGGTACGTTCTCAGCGATCGGAGTATGCGCATCCGTCGAGGCATCTGGACCATCCACGAAACCACCATCACGTATGACAACATCCAGAACGTGTCGATACGCCAGGGACCCCTACAGCGTTATTTTGGAGTCGCCGATGTGCTCGTGGAGACGGCCGGCGGCGGAGCATCGTCCGGTAAAGGTGAAAGTGCCACCGTGGTGGGGCATCACGGGTTGCTAGAGGGAATCTCCAATCCCGCGGAGGTGCGTGATTTGATTCTCAGCAAATGGAACTCCAGCCGATCAACCGGGTTAGGAGATGACCCAACGCACATCCCCATCGCGAACTCCCATTTCCGACCAGATTCTGCGTGGAGTCCAGCCAACGTCAGCTTGCTAGAGGATATTCGCGATCTTGCAGTGCAACTGGCCAGCCAAGCCAAGTAAATGGCCAAGGGGTCAGTTTGCAACGCGTAGATAGAGCACTAGATACCAATTTCGGACAGTCTGTCGGCAATCTGCGAGAGCGTCGCGGTTAAACGCGGATGTCGCACTTCAAAGTCGGTGATAACATCTTGCAGACGTTGATTGATCGATTCCGACTGCGGCTCACTTTCAGGGGGACCGTTCTCTTGCACCCCCCGCTCGACCTCCGCGTTCATGCAAGCGGTCTGGATTTCATCCAATAAGACCTTTAAGGATTGCAAGGTCGGCGCGTCCAGCTCAGGATGTTCGGCCAACTGCGCATGCAGTCGTTCCAGCGTCTGGGAAAGTTCTACGTTTGACATTTTCTTCTCGCGTTGCTCGGGTTTCATCTGATGCCTCATTTTAGCGCAATCGCGATGATAAAGCACGCCCACTACCACATCGGCTAGGCAGTGATTCAGGCGGCGCAAATCAGCCGCTGGCCACTAGGCCACGGTTTCCGCAGGAAACCGGAGGTACCACTCGGCGGTTAATGGCCCAGATTGAACAACTGAGCTGCCCTGCCGTTTCTGCGTCGGCTTCACGTTAAACTACAGGCACGGTTTCTCCGAATTCATGATACAAAGCTGAGTAGTGACTGGAAATCGATGTGCAATTTTGATCACTTCGTTAAGAGTCCCTGAGTCACTAGGGCGATAGCAGTTTTACCCTACTTTGTTCAACTCTTGATAACAGAAGGTTACACCTGATGATACGTTTGCGAGCTCTGTTCCTGTTTCTACAGATCCAACGTGGAGTCATTGGAATCGCCGTCTTGCTGTGGCTGAGCAATATTCCGCGTGGGGCTGCCGCGGGGGAAATCTTGGCGGGAGTTGGCAAAGTCGAAATCACGGATCGAGAAGCTGGTCCAGTTAATGATCCGCTTTTTGTCAAGGCGCTGGCCCTGAAGTCGGAGTCCACGACGCTGGTTATCATTACCCTCGATGCGGTGGCAGTAGGGGAAATCGGCTACGTCAAAAATGATTTCCTGGGGAAAGTACGAGCGAGCATCGGTACCAAATGGGGCGTGCCACCGCAAAACGTAATCGTCAATGCGAGTCATTGCCATGGCGTCGTGCGGGCCGACGTCGACGAGCGAACTATTCAGGCGGTCGGCTCAGCCCTGGAGAATTTAACTACAGTTAGGATAGGTGTGGGGTCTGGGCACGAAGATCGCATCATGGAGAATCGGCGTTTGAAACTGAAGAGCGGAAAAGAAGCGGATGTGCGACACGCCTACTCATTGCCCCCAGATGATGACGTTGCCGCGGTAGGACCTATCGATCCACAAATCGGTGTGCTGCGACTAGATCGCTTGGATGGGAGTACCCTGGCCGTCGTCTACAATTTCGCTTGTCACCCGATACAAGGAGTTCCCAGTGGGGGCAATACTGCGGACATCAGTGGATTTGCTTCGCAAGCGATTGAAGATGCGAGCCAAGATGGGACGACGGCGCTGTTCCTGCAAGGGTGTGCGGGTGACATCAATCCGATCTTTTATAAGGATGTCGATCACCCACGGAGCGCGGAGCCGCTAGGTAACATGCTGGGGCTGAGCACTTTACGAGCTGTGCGTGCAATCAAATGCGGTGCCGATGATCGCTTAGTGGTCGTAAGCGAAACGCTTGAGCTGCCTCGGGGCGATCGCAGCCAACGGATCTTCGCTCTGGAGACGGAGCAGCAGCGGTTACTGCAAGGACTGAAGGGCACCAGTCTCAACTTGAAAACGTTCCTCCCTTTGATCGTTAAGTACAACATGGCGGCTGAGTTCCCATCCTATTACGCGCATCGTTATTTGCACGACGACAAGCTGGGACGAGAAGACTTGAGAAAACTGGATGCAGAGAATCGTCGCAACCTGCAGCTTTATGTAGAAAACATTAGCACGATGGAGGAGCTGACTCGAATCCAAACTAACCTAGCCTTGCTGAAAAAACATCAAGCGACTTTTCTGGCGGATGGAAAGCGGACGGTGGCTGTCGAGATTACGGCGGTGCGAATTGGTCCGTGTGTAATCACTACGTTTCCCGGTGAACTCACGGTGCAGATTGGACTGAATCTGAAACGGGAGTCACCTCATGCTCACACGTTTGTGGCGGGATATACAAATGGTTACATCTACTACGCACCGACCAGCGAACAACTTTTAAATTCAGGTACAGCTCAGGAAGATTGCGACTGCATCTTAGCTCCGCAATGGCAAGCGTTGTATGAACAGCGGGTTCGCCAATTGCTGGACAAGCTTTAGTGAGTAGCTGGTATGCAGCGCAGAAGTTTACCGGCGCTTGATTTCCCCCGTCAAAGGGCTGTCGAAGACACTTTACCCAGATCCGAGGTGCAACCATGTTGCCGATTAAGATACTCCGAAAACGCGTTCCAACGTTGGTCCAAGTCACCGCTCTATTCTTCACTTTCTTGCCGCCGTCGCTGGCCCAAGAGGTCGAGATGGCGGCACTAAAAAATGTTCCGCAAGTGATTGAATTGTTTGTAGGTGTGACCAGAGACGGTACGCCGCTGCGGGCGTATATCACCTCCGCGGATGTAGATATTCAAGTCAAGAAAATGCGTGTGCTGATCGTGGCCGGTTTAGACGGCTCGCCAGACACAACGAAGGCGGCGATAAATGTCATGCAGCGTTTTTACACGGAAGCGGAATTCGCGCCGCTGCGGCAGTTCATGGCGTTGTCAGTACTTCCCTGCGGCAACCCCGCTGGACTGGCCAAAGGGCTGCGAGATGATAACGGAAGCGGCGGCAATCCAGCTCGAGGCTATCCACCACCGGGCGAAGCTTACACAAGTCCGGACAATCCTGAGGCTCAATACATCTGGAGGTGGATTGGCGTGCATGCCCCGGATGTGGTGATCGAATTAGTAGATGGCCCGCCGAATCAACCAGCCGAATTTCTAGCTGGTTCCGAATATCCGCCAGACTGTCTCGCATCACAGCTTGGTCAGGTTGCGGCTTGCCAAGTGGGTAAGATCGACAGTCATCGGCTGGCCGTACCCGTCGGCAACCTGACTCC
>JBBQRC010000659.1:0-3605 GCA_038215215.1 Pirellulales bacterium | reverse complement strand
CGGCGCGACCGATGAGTTTAGTTACAATGTTGCCCGAGATCCCGTACACGTGCGCGACTTGCACGCCACCATCATGCATCTGCTCGGCATCGATCACGAACGATTCAAGCACCGCTTCCAAGGGCTTGATTTTCGCTTGACGGGCGTTGAACCGAGTCGTGTCGTGCGCGAGATTCTCGCGTGATGAAGATGTCCACCTTATTCTCCTCTCAGCCAAACGATCGCTATGCTTTTCACCACGCTCGATTTTGAATTGCCAGGCAAACAGCAGGGGTATCTGCAGGTTCCCTATTCGCATGACTTGGGGGGCTGGGCGAATGTGATGATTCCGATTACTTGCGTGGCACCGCCATCTGGATCTCGACTCGGGCCAACGGTGCTCGTGTTGGGGGGGAATCATGGCGATGAATATCAGGGGCAGATCGCGGCCATGAAGCTAGCCCGCGCGCTGCAGCCAGAAATGGTAAGCAGTCGCATTATCCTGATTCCATCGCTCAATTCTCCCGCCGCCCGCGAAGCCAAACGCTTGTCGCCGCTTGACGGGATGAATATGAATCGCGCCTTTCCTGGAAATTCTGAGGGGAGTGTAACGAGTCAGATTGCGCACTACTTGACCAATGTGCTGTTTCCGCTCAGCGATGTGGTGATCGATATTCACTCGGGTGGACGGAGTATGGAGTTTGAACCTTGTGCGCACATGCATCTGGTTGAGGATCGCGAGCAGCGGCGACGCATGTTGGCGGCCATGTTGGCCTGGAATACGGACTTTGCCTTCTTGTACGCGGACATTGCTGGGAGCGGATTACTGCCGGTTGAAGCGGAGAGCCAAGGTAAATTAGTTGTGACCACAGAATTGGGTGGTGGTGAAGCGATTCCTGCCAGCGTGCATCGGCTCGCTCATAGCGGGCTGCGCAACGTGCTGATTCATGTGGGTGCCTTACGTGGGCAAGAGGAAACTAGGACGAGTCTAGGAAAACCTCCGACGATCCTCACGCAAGCACTTAATCGTGAGGATTATTTGCTGGCGCCAGAATCAGGCGTGTTCGAGGTCTGCGTCGATCTCGGTTGCCAAGTTCAGCGTGGCGAGGTGATTGGCTATATCCATCACTTGGAACGACCTGACCGATTGCCCGAATCGATCGTGTCCCAAAGCACGGGTTATTTGATGACGATGCGCGCCCCCTGCTTGACGCGCCAAGGGGATTGCGTGGCGGTAATTGCCCAGCAAGTGGATCTGCAGACTCTTCAAGAGCCTTTCCGAAAAGGGGTCTGACCCTTTGGAGGCGATTCGAGTTCATTGGTTTTTTATGCTCGCCGGAGAGGGTCAGACCCCTTTTCGGACAGGTTCTAAGAGCGAGGCCTTCGATTCGTGATACACATGAACCACCACAGCGGGAATAAGACGACGGCGTTAGTCGCCTTCATGTGGGGCGCGTATTTTTTAAACTACTGTGATCGCCAGGCAGTCTTTGCCATGTTCCCGGTGCTCAAATCGGATCTGGCCATGACCGATCAGCAACTGGGGCTCACCGGGTCCATCTTTCTGTGGGTCTATGGCCTGGGTTGCCCATTGGCTGGTCAGATTGCCGACAAGTACTCGAAGCGCATCTTGGTGGTTTGCAGTTTGATCATTTGGAGCCTCGTGACTGTGGCCACGGGCTTCGTCACTGCCGCCTGGGTGCTGCTACTGCTGCGGGCGGCGATGGGGGTTTCGGAATCGCTCTACATGCCAGCCGCCATTGCGCTGACGTCGAACGCCCATGCACCGGAGAGACGCTCGCGGGCAGTGGCCGTGCTAACGACTGCGCAGATCATTGGCACCATCGGCGGCGCTTGGCTGGGTGGCTGGTTGGCCAATCAAGGATTGTGGCGGGAAACGTTTTTTCTGTTGGGCGGATTGGGGCTTATCTACGCAGTTCCTTACTTTCTGTTTCTGCGCAATGTCAGCGAAGAATCGCAGGTTGAAACCCGCAAGTCCAATTCCGGCTGGGCATTTGTGGAGTTGTTTCAAGTGCCGACCTTTGTGATGTTATGTTTCGTCTTTCCAACTTTCGTATTCGGTTTGTGGATGCTCTACAGTTGGTTACCGAATTTTTTATTCGAAAAATTTGACTTGAATCTCGCCGAGGCTGCGTTCACGGCAACGGTTTACTTGCAAAGTGCAACGTTGGTGGGTTTGTTGTGTGGGGGGATCGTGGCGGACAAACTGTTTCTGATCACGAAAGCGTCGCGATTGTGGTTGATGGCAGGCAGTTTGCTATTCAGCGCGCCATGCCTGTATGCTCTCGGTAATGCAGAGACCTTGCAGTTGACCTGCGTGGCCGCCGCCGGGTTTGGACTGTTCAGCGGTCTGCTGATGGGCAATATTTTCCCCGCTGCCTTTGAAGTGGTACCGGGCGACACGCGAGCGTCGGCGGTAGGACTGTTGAACTTTTTTGGCGCTCTGGTCTCTGGCTTCGCACCGCTGGTGGGTGGCATGTGGAAAAAGACAGTTGGCCTTGAGCAACTACTGTCTTACACCGCGCTGGCCTATGTGGGCGCCGCGGTGGTCCTGTTACTTGGTATCCGCATCCTCTTCTCAACGGATTTTTTACGCGTTCACCCGGAGAATGCTGTATGCCTCGAATCCTAGTTGCTGAATGCAAACAGGAAGTGTCCACCTTCAATCCGCATCGGAGTCGCTACGAGGATTTTGCGATTCGTCGAGGCGAAGAATTGTTGCGTTATCACCGCGCGGTGCGCAACGAGATGGGTGGAGCCTTGAGTGTGTTCGCAGCGACGCCTGACGTCGAGGTGGTACCTACTTACGGTGCCATGTTCATTACTTCCGGTGGCACTCTTGCGAAACCCCATTGGGAACGTTTGGCGAACGAATTTTTAGCGAGCATCCGTGCAGCCCCAGCCGTCGATGGTATATATTTTTCAATGCACGGCGCGATGGCCAGCGAAGAGGAACTGGACCCAGAGGGATTTCTACTGGCAGCAACACGCCAGCTTCTGGGTGAAGAAGTTCCCGTGGTGGTGTCATTGGATCTGCACGGCATCCTGACCGAGCAGATGCTCAGGCATAGCGATGCAATTGTTGCGTATCATACCTATCCTCATGTCGACTTCTTCGAGACGGGTGCACGCGCGGCGCGGCTTTTGTTGCGGATCATCTCCGGTGAAGTACGGCCAGTGACTGCCGCGGTGGCCATACCTGCGTTGGTTCGCGGCGATGAGTTGATCACGGAAACGGGTTTGTTTGGCGAATGCATCCGTCTGGCTCAGCAAGTGGAAACGGGCGTGCGCGGTCTGTCGGCGGGAATGTTCATCGGCAACCCTTTTACTGATGTGCCCGCCCTGCAAACGTACAGCTTTGCGGTCACCGACAACGATCCGCGATTGGCGGCGGAGGGGGCTCTGGCCATAGCCAACAACTTTTGGTCACATCACGAGGCCATGCGCGTACCGCTGGTCAGTCTTGATGAAATGGCGCGGATCGCTGCCAACCAAAGCGAGGGAACAAGTGCCCTGGTCGATGCCGCAGACGCCACGAGTTCCGGAGCTTCGGGCGATAGCAATGCGATCTTAGGGAAGCTAATGGAGTCCGGCTACTCGGGGCA
>JBBQRC010000658.1:0-3616 GCA_038215215.1 Pirellulales bacterium | reverse complement strand
CAGGAGTAATTGGATAAGAACCGTAAAACAGTTCTTTGTTACTCAACTGTGCGGCAGCCATCAGTCCCCAAGCCAACGCTTGATTACCCATCACGTTTCGATACTTACCGGGGGGCAAAGTGGCGGAATCCACTTGATAGGAGATTCCCAACAATTCCGTGGTTTCGCCAAACGCCCAGCCCGCTCGCAGGGCGCGCTCGTTGGCTTCCAAAATTTCGGGAGTCTTGGTGAACTTGGAGCGAATGAACCGCAATGTTGCGTCCATGTCGCGACCGTATAACCAATAGACCATACCCATCGCGAAAAAATTGCGGCAACGGTCCGCCTCTTTCACGCTAAGGCCCAAAGAACTCACGGCCTCACGTGTCAGCCGTGTCATCGGCACCTTGGCCAAGCGGTAATTCTCAACCATCGGCTCTTCGAGCGGGTTGGTTGCCAAGTTAGCTAATTTCAAATCCTTGTCTTCGAAGCTGTCTTCGTTGACGATCAGCAGCCCGCCCGGACGCAGATCAGCCAAGTTGGTCACCAATGCGGCCGGATTCATCGCGATCAAGGCATCCAACGTATCCCCCGGAGTGTGTACTTCGTGAGAAGCAAATTGCACTTGAAAACCACTAACTCCGGCGCGAGTGCCACGCGGCGCGCGAATTTCAGCCGGAAAATCCGGAAATGTCGCGACGTCATTACCGGAAAGGGCTGAGGTGTTGGTGAGTTGCGTGCCCAGCAACTGCATCCCATCACCCGAATCGCCAGCCAACCGAACCGTGATGCCACTGACACGCTGGATTTGCTTGGCAGGCGCTGCCTGCGTACTGTCCTGGGACATTCAAAGAGAGCCTGTACTACGTTGAGAGGGGGCTAACACACGAAAGAGTTTGCGGATTACATAGGTTGTATCGCATATTCTACCCGCAAGAGTGAAATAAATTCTACAAATCCACAGGTGACAAGGTAAGGCATTTAGCCCCATTTGCCTCTCTTTTGTTTTGGTTATTTTGCGGCGGCGGTGCCGACCTGTGTGAATACGGCAGCTCCCGAACGGCGGCGATCCTCTCGGCCGCGACAACACCGCGCCCAGCGGCGCTAGGCAAATGGCACTCACAATGTAAATTCTGAGCGTCGATATCGCTCGCATGAGGACCGAATTCGTAAGTATTCACCAGCCTTTAAGCCTTCACGCAAGTGCATTGTGGCTTAACGTGAGAGCCACCTAGCGTGGGTTGTTGCGGGTTGGCAAATTGCCGAAGCCTGCTGGTTGGGCCTCGCTGATACTAGCGCAGGCTGGTATCCTTCTAGCTTTTGACTCTCCCCCGGCTTCCTGTTTTATGCTAATCCTCGAAACCCGAAACGTATCCAAAAGCTACGGCGTAGGCGAAGCGGCTGTGGCTGCCCTGCGTGGCGTATCTACGTCCATTTCCGCGGGTGAATTCGTTGGCATCATGGGGCCGTCCGGCTCAGGCAAGAGCACTCTACTGACCATCCTTGGCGGTGTGGAAACTCCGACCAGTGGCGAGGTACTGATCGAAGGGGTCGATCTAGCTAGCCTTTCGGACGACGACTTGACCAAGCTTCGACGGCGGCGACTTGGATTTATTTTTCAGTCGTTCAACTTGCTGCCCAATCTGAGTGCGGAAGAAAATGTGTCATTACCGCTAGAATTGGATGGCATCTCTCGCTCGGAAGCTCGGCAGCGAGCCAATGAAGCGCTCGGTTTTGTCGAAATGACCCGTCGCCGTGAACATTTACCGGCACAGTTATCCGGCGGCGAACAGCAGCGCGTTGCCATCGCTCGTGCTTTGGCTATTCGCCCCGCTCTCCTGCTAGCAGACGAGCCCACTGGAAATCTCGATTCGCGTCAGTCGCAGCGAATCTCCGCGCTGTTGACCAGTCTTGTGGAATCCCATCAGCAAACGATCGTGATGGTCACTCATGACCCTAACATTGCCTCCATCGCCAGTCGGATTATCAAAATACGCGATGGTGCGGTAGAGTTTGACGGCCCGATCAAGGATGCCCAACTGCGATCCCAAGAAGGAGATAAAGGCGGCTCAGTTCCAATACAGGGTGTTAGCGGTTAACCGCTGGCCAATTCTCGCCCCGCACACTTTGGATACATTCAGCAAAGGAAATCCGCATGGCCTTGGGGCACTTCAGTTGGCGAGAGGTTCGGGCCCGACCGATGCGAGTCCTGTTGACCTTCTTGAGCATCGCTATCGGCGTTGCC
The DNA here is from genome assembly GCA_038215215.1 of Pirellulales bacterium. Classification (GTDB taxonomy): domain Bacteria; phylum Planctomycetota; class Planctomycetia; order Pirellulales; family Pirellulaceae; genus Aureliella. The sequence goes on along the minus strand of JBBQRC010000658.1, from coordinate 1,392 downwards.
GCCGTAGTGGCTGTGCTGCTGTCCATCTCTACGACGCGGCAAGCTCAGCGCGACATGTTGCGTGCTATTTCAGGCAAAGCGGACTTGGAGGTCATTGCCGACAGTGCCCGCGGCTTCCCTCTCAAACTGCTCAAGGATATTCGTGCTACCCCAGGTGTTGAAGTCGCCATTCCATCGCTCAAGCGATTTGCCAAACTGTTTCACGGCGAAATTAATGCGCGCGCGCAAGTGGTGGGGATCGACCCCCGCATTGATCAGTTGGTTCGCGACTACGAGATTACGGAAGGGACACAGCTTCAAAAATTTGGAGAAATCGTACTTGATGCCAGCTTCGCTCGCTCCCTAACGATCCGTGTCGGTGATGAGATTAAACTGCTAGCTGGAGGGGGGCTCAAGCCCTACACGGTCATCGGATTGGCCACTCCTAGCGGCAGCACGGCTGTTTCCTTAGGTAGCGCCGCTTACCTGATTCTGCCAGATGCGGAGGCCTCGTTTGGTAGCCAGTCGATGATCGATGAAGCTCAGTTGATCATCACAGCAGAGGCAGACGTTCAGGCTGTCGAGTCGGCGCTAAAGACGGTGCTGCCAGAAGGTGTGACTGTGCGACCGCCGCGGACGCGTAGTCAGATGGCAGAGGAAACGATGTTTGCCACGGAGAACGGTTTGCACATGGCCATCGCTTTTGCGGTTTTGATCGCCATTTTTATCATCTACAACACTTTTCAAATGGCTGTCGGCGAGCGGCGGCGCCAACTGGGGATTCTCCGCGCCATCGGCGCCACGCGCCGACAAGTGGGGTGGATGATTCTGCGAGAATCGCTGTGGATCAGCATCCTGGCTTCGCTGGCCGGATGTGCACTGGGAGTTTACGGTGCGGGCTTTCTCACTCAAGTAACGCAGAAGTTGATGCAGGTAGAACTACCTGGGGTCACACTCACCGTGCTCCCATTTGTAGTCGCCATCGCCGTTGGCGTTGGCGTATCGCTGCTGGGAGCAATACTGCCAGCACGGCGGGCCAGTTCCGTGCAGCCACTTGAGGCCATCCGCGCGCTCGACATTGCCCACAACGCAGAAGTCATCGCCATCACGCGGCCCATGAGCGTCGTCGCCTTCATCACCGGTGGTGGTTTGCTGGCGCTGGCCCTCACGGGCAAGCTACCGCTGGGCGGTGACGTGACGGCCGTGATCTTCTTGCTCCTCGGATTTGTTTTGACAATTCCCAGTATCCTCACGCCACTGGCAGGGGTGATCGCGCGCGGGCTGCGCCCCTGGTTGGGTGTGGAAGCCGAATTGGCTCAAAAGCAACTCACGCGACATCTCGGCCGTAGTGCACTTACCATTGGCGTCCTCTTCGTTGCGATTAGCGCTAGCACGGGCATGGCTGGCAACATT
>JBBQRC010000657.1:0-3619 GCA_038215215.1 Pirellulales bacterium | reverse complement strand
CGATTTTCGCTGGGCTTGAGACTTAGCTGCTGGGCTGACTGTGCCGTCACAGTGGGTGGCTCGGGCAAAAAATTAGCAAAGAAATCCCACGAGGCTTTTTCCTGTTCGCAGAGCGTCGGATGGTAGCCGCTAGCATTAATTGAGGCAATCTAGACTGGATTTGCTCCGCGGACTGCGTACGATTACTTCCACGCAGATGAGCGACCGGCCGCAACAAGTTGGGGCTTTTACGTATTTCGTGCGGATCAAGCGTAGGGCCTGAGTTAGGCTATTGTCATCAGTTCTTTCTTATTCACATCCAGTCGTTGAGCCTCTGCATGAACGTTCAGGAATTTTTACAACACCATGGCTTGAGTACCAATCCTTTTGCGGAAGAAGATGCTCAAACCGATGTCGTATTTCGCGAACACTGCATCGATGCTACTTTTCATCCAGCTTGGGACAAAGTATTAGGTAGTCCCACGGCGCCTTCCACCGCGATTGTCTTTGGTGCGAAGGGCTCTGGTAAAACGGCCATGCGCATTCAACTCGACCGTCACTTAAAACAGTTCAACGCGGCCCATCCTGGGCAGCGGGTATTTGTCATCCACTACGACGATTTCAACGGCTCGATCGGGGAACTTCAAAAACGCGTTGGGCGGAGGGCGGCCGCCAAGCCAGAACGGGTGCTTAGTCAGTTTGGCATCCACGATCACATGGACGCACTGCTGGTGCAAGGGACTACCGAACTGGTGGATCAGGTGCTCCAAGTAACTGGAGTTGTCACGACAGAAGATCAAGCCATCGCGCCAACTGCCGTCAATCGGCTCGATAAAGATCAACGTCACGATCTGTTACTGCTGGCGGCTTGTTACGATCAATCCAAGATTGGCAATACGCGAATTCGCTGGAACGATTTGCGGCGCCGCTTACACGTTCAAAGTTGGTGGGCTCAAATTGATTGGATTGTGGCGTGGGTGGGTTCTATCGTCGGTGTGATCAGCGCGATTAGTCTGTGGTGGGGCACCTATTTATCGCTCAAGTATGCGATCGTCTTCGCGGTAGTCCTGTTTGCCCTGAGCAGCGCGCATTATTTGTGGCGATTGGGCAAATGCTACTGGCGGGCTCGTCAAGTCGTGCGTAACTGCCGCGTTCGCCGACAGACCGTTGGGGAGCAGGCTCGCGTGTTCCTACAGCTTCCCTGGACGAGGTGGGCTTCCGAACCCATGCCCACCGACCGCGTTTCAGAGTCCCGTTACTCGTTGCTCGCAAAGTTGCAGCATATATTGCAGTCGCTGGGATTTCCAGGCATTATCGTACTGGTTGATCGCGTGGATGAACCAGAGCTAGTCAATGGCAAGGCAGAATTAATGCGTTTGCTGATTTGGCCCATGCTCGATAACAAATTGCTCAAACATCCGAGACTGGGATTCAAGCTGATGCTGCCGCAAGAATTGCAGCAGTTTGTCGATCGCGAATCACGTGAGTTTCACGATCGCGCCCGTTTGGACAAGCAGAACTTATTGAGCAATTTTGATTGGACGGGAGAGTCGCTGTACGACCTCGTGGCAGCTCGCCTAGTGGCCTGTGCGTCACCAGGCCGCAAGCCCCTGCCCGCTGACTTATTCGAAAGTGGTATCACCAGTCAGCGACTTATTGCCGCCATGCGCGACTTGCGTGTCCCGCGGCAGTTGTTTCGCTTCTTGTATCGCGTGGTCAGTGAACACTGCAAGAAGTACACTTCCAGCGCACCGGAATTCAAAATTCAAGTCGCTACCTTCGAATCTGTTTTTTCAGCCTGCCAAGAGAGCTTCCGGCGCGAGCAAATGCCGGAGTAGACGGCGCAACAGCAGCTGACCACCATCTGTTGGCATGGACCACACTTACAGGCTCGGCGCACCTGCCGCAACTTCTGGTTAGAAGTCACCGGCTGACGCGTCGAGCCCTAAGTTTTCTTGGAGACCTAGTTGAACGGATACCGCTGGCCTAGCCTGTCGGCCATGTTAGGTACCAAATTCAGGACGACGTCGTCCCAGTTGTTCCTGCAATCTGGCCACGATGCTGGAATGCATCTGACTGACGCGGCTTTCGCTCAAGTCGAGCGTCGCGCCAATTTCTTTCATGGTCAGTTCTTCGTAGTAGTAAAGAATAATGATCAGGCGTTCGTTGCGGTTCAGCCCCTTCGTGACCAAACGCATCAAATCGCTCTTCTGGATCCGCCGCGTAGGGTCCTCGCCCTTTTTATCCTCGAGGATATCAATTTCACGCACGTCTTTGTAACTGTCGGTCTCGTACCATTTCTTGTTGAGACTGACCAGATTCACCGCGTTGGCTTCCATCTGCATGCGGTCGAGTTCGGCGACGCTGATCTCCATGTACTCGGACAGTTCGCGCTCAGAGGGTGCTCTGCCATACCGGGCTTCAAGCTGCTTTTTGGCTTCGCCTAGCTTGCTGGCCTTGGAGCGCACCAAGCGTGGCACCCAGTCCATCGTGCGCAGCTCGTCGAGCATGGCACCGCGGATACGCGGCACGCAATAAGTCTCGAACTTGACGCCGCGTCCTGTATCAAACGCATCGATAGCGTCCATTAGTCCGAAAATACCAGCGCTAATCAGGTCGTCGAGTTCGACGCCGTCGGGTAAGCGTTGCCAAATGCGGTCGCCGTTATAGCGTACCAGCGGCATGTATTGTTCGATTAGACGGTTGCGCAGATCAATGTTATCGGGCTCAAGTTTGTAACGTTTCCAAACTTCTTGAATATCCACTTCGGGCGCGATCGACGTTGCCATCCAATCCTCCGTGATCTTCCTGGCAGTAGCGGCGCTGATTGTCCGGGGGTAAATTGCGCTTGTCGTGCAGTTATTCTGCCAAGCTACATAGGCTGTGTTCGAGCCACCGAACCAGCTACGTTGGTTGTTAAGCCGCGGCGAGTTTTAGCGAGAATTATTCCTGAAAGCTATGCCAACTTGTTCGGTTTTACTCCGATGCGATTTCAGCCTTGCTAGCGGCGACTTCGTTGAGCCGTATCATTTCCTTGCGGAATGTATTTTCGACAGAATCGCACACAGTTTGATCAGCGATTAAGCCGATGCAGAAACCAAGTGTTGAGAATGTGCCGAGAACCACCAGAGCTTGAATCAATATTTCGTTAGGCAAAAATCCAAGAGCCAATCCTCGCAGAATTACGAAGCTCAGTGCAACCGATCCAAGCACGCCAGAATATGCTCGGGCCATAGCTAGCCTCCTGCTCGCTGCGACGTCCTGTGATTAGACTTTCTCTTCCTGAGTTAATCCAATCAACAATTTCCCTCACTCAGGATGAATCACCGCGAAAGTGCGACGACTCTATCCCACAGCTTACTCTTCGGCTGAGCTGTGTCGAAGAATTTACTTTTCTTTTGGATCGCCGCAAATTCTGTGCAAATTAACAACCCGCCATTGCTATCAGTGAATGACCACGTCATGACTGAAGCAATTCTGATATCGAGCCCGAACCGCTGTTAATTCGCCGGATTGCCTCCGCCACCATCAGGGACGTATCGACGATATGCAGCTTGGCAAGATTCTTTGCATTGAGGCGCCACGGTTGCACCGTGTCGGCGATGACGATTTTTGTATCCAATGACTCCAGAATTTGATT
>JBBQRC010000656.1:0-3622 GCA_038215215.1 Pirellulales bacterium | reverse complement strand
GTACCAACGATTCAAGGCGTCCCGAAAGCGTTCCGCTTCGCCACTAGCACGTCGTTCCCAACGCTCGCGTAGCCACTGGCGGCGTAGTTCAGGCTGTGATGCGGGCGGCGCCGCCGCGGTCGCTTCTTCCGATCCGTTGGCGCCACCCTCGAATGTTTGCGACTCAAGAGCCAACAACGCATCCACTTTTTGCTCGAAGACATCGTCAATCGCCACGGCGATATCCGCTATGAAGGGATAGGGCTTCTTGAAGCTGTCGCTGGAGTAGAGAAACACCGGGTTCTTGGTGAGTGGCGGCGTGTCTGGGCAGAAGAAGGGGACCGTAACCATATAGGCAGCATCCTGGACCAGCACTCCGACATAACGGTGATCTGGATGGTAATCCCAGGGGCGATGGGCGATAACAATGTCGGCATCCCACTGCCGAATCAATCGCGTAATCGTGCGACGATTTTCGAGGGTTGGTTCGAGTTCCCCGTCGTGAATATCGAGCACCTGGCTGGTAACCCCCAAGCGTTTAGCGACCTCGGCCGATTCTGCCGTCCTCCGTTTGGCCAGCGGACCGCCTGCCATTTGCCAATGGCCAATATCGCCGTTGGTAACCGATATCAGCTTGACGTGGTGACCGAGCTTCGCCCATTGCGCCGCCGCGCCACCACTTTTGTACTCTGCATCGTCGGGATGAGCTCCGAAGCAAATGATGCGTAGCTTGCCGTCGCCAGCAGCAGGCTGAGCGATTGCGGTGCTCGAGAGACTGGCTACTGCCAAAAAGAGTGTCAATGCCAAACGCATCATGATCTGCTCCCGGTTGGTGGATGGGTTTGGCAACAGCCTAACCGCGGCCCAGCAAGAAATCAAGCAAAAGCCCTCTGCGGCGTAGACTGCGGCGGCCGACCATCGCAATGAATGTGAGCCACCAATTTGCTGGCGTCACGGTGGCTATCAAGAGGGCTGCTGAGCGGTTCGAAAGCGACTACATGCGTGTCTTGAGGGCCAGGAAACCGAGCACGACAAAAACGACCGACATGATCCCCCACTGCGTGACATCCATTTCTTGGATCAGCCAGTTGATGCTGTGAAGCGTTTTGTTCAGCCAGTTGGAAATGTGGTACATCATCGCGGTCGAACTCTGAAGAGGGGTGTTAGGATGTTGGGAACATTAAAACCTAGGTTGCAAACCGAGTTCCGGCGTGAGCACTTCTGAAAATCTCGTTTGTCGCCACCTGTAACTTCTAATGGGACGACGTATTTGTTTCCGAACCTGGAGTTTTCAAATGCCCCACAGTCGTAAATAGTCCAAAAAAACAGCTTATAACGGGTGGCACAGGGCCGCCAGAAAAAACGTGTGGCGTAGCCTCGGGAGTCCCCCATAAGCCCTTGCAGAGCAAGCGCAGGAACGTATAATCCGCTTACTCAGCGAGACAGGGAGTATGAACTTCTTGTTAGGCCCAAGTACACGGGGCCGTAGCTCAATTGGTTAGAGCACTGGACTGTCGATCCAGAGGTTGCGGGTTCGAACCCCGTCGGCCTCGCTGAGAAACACTGCGAATCGTTGCTAAATCGCAGGCCGAACAGCGTTGTCCAAACGCATTTTCAAAGCACCAAAGTCTGTAGTCTAGAGGGTTGCAGTTTTGGGAGTATGGCTGGTTACATGTGAGTTAGTTTATTGCAAGCACCAGCTGACGTGACGAGCCCCTGTAAGGCTTGGCGGCAGGGTGGTTTGCCTGCGCGCCTCTGACAGCTGAGTACGCGACAAGTTCGGAAAAGCGGACTGGCTTCTGAACTGGCACTTTAAACTGGCACTCTGCCAAGTCGACTCCCCGCGCCGGATGGACCGTTGCGATTGTTTGGTTGTCTTCCAGGCGGGTTGGTGAAGATCACTTCCGCCCTGATAAAACGCGCGACGCTGGACTGCGTTATCGAACTCCGTGAGCATAAGACAGCCTACCGTGGCGGATCGTGGACGCTCAATGATCAACGACAGGCACAAGAGATTCTCTCGACTTTCTTGCTCCGCGTTGCGGACGACTTTGAAAGAGTTTGTCCGAGTTCGGGATTGACGCACGTGCGAACTAGATCACGGGTATCAATTGGAGCGATTCGATGAAAACCTCGCTTGGTCCGCCCGCAGAACAATTTCGCAAGGAGAAAATCGTGCCAGGCTCGAGCACGTCCAGGTCGACGTGAACTACCTGGCTCGCCTCGCGAGCATCGACCATGATCTCACGCGAGACGTGTTGACCCGCTAGCTCGAACGCGAATCCAACAGATCCCTTCACGACCATGCATTGAACACGGGCGCGAACTGGTGCTTTAGTGCTATCGTCCGGAATTGGCACGGACCAGGCAGAATTCCAAAGGATGGGTGGGGTCTCAATCTTCTCCGCCGGAGCATCAATTGTCAAAGTTCTGCGCTCGCGGGAGTGCTGCTGTCCGCTGAATTCCAAATCAAACCACACGAAGTTGTCCGAACTGAATCTATAGTCAAGAATCGGGATAAATCGATAGGGCAAGAGGCGCTCACGAATCCTCTGAAGGTCGTACCACTCCATCCAAGGAGTCCCCTCTCCGTCTGTTGTATTGCCCCACGTCTCGCATGGCTGACTTCCCTCACGTAGCCATCTTTCGCGTGGATAGGCCAATTCGATCCATCGGCCCCCTGGTTTCAGATGGGCCATGATAAGACGACTTTCCTCGGCAGCGATTTCGAACGGGACGTTTATCATCGATCCGTCGCACCACACGAAGTCAAAGTTTCGCGGGAGCGCGTCGAATGCCGATGAGCTGCTGAGGTGACAAAAGGAGGCGCTCAGGCCCTTTAGTTGGACAACGCGCTGAATTACTTCAAGGTTCTCAGGAACAATGTCACAAAAGGTCCAATCGACGCCCTTCGCTAAGAACGTTATCCCGTCGAATCCCAATCCTGATCCAATCTCGAGCACACGTCTACCTGGGAATATGCTCTTGTACAGTCTGTGGTACCAGTCTCGTACCTCAGCGGCTCGCACCATCTGCCCGTCCCAGAAAGCAAGTAGTGCGTCGTCCGTCATATTCAACAACTCAGTCGAGAGGTGGCGACCGGAGCGATCAGACCCGCCAGGAACTTCTGACCATTTCTTGGTCAGCGTTGCGAAATAATCATCGAGCGTCGAATTTACGACCACTTCATACTCCTGACACAGTTGGTCTGGTTAGGCCTCGTCCGGAAATAAGTTACCGGATTGGGATTGTTATTTTAAAATGATTTCGGGCGAGCTTTCGGGATGCCGGATGCAAAGTTGATTGTTGGAGTGCGGCGTGAGCATACCACGCTGACTGGTCGCTCGAAAGTCGAGACGCCGAATACGGGTAGCGCAAGCTCACCGCCGCTTTCAGATGCTGGATAAGGAAAGCGGCCGAGAATTGGACAATGCCGTCGAAGTCCACTCGAAGGCAGTTGCTTTGTCGTCTGCGAAGCTGAGACAACAACTGCTGAATGGTATCGTTTCCAATCTTTGAGCGTTGCGCTCATGCTAAGCAAGTAACTCAGGGGTTTGTGTCGTCGCTCTGAAATAGGTAATTGTTATAATGAGCCGACTATGGAAAACCCCAATCTCCCTTCGCCACACAATAATTATTTTCA
>JBBQRC010000655.1:0-3623 GCA_038215215.1 Pirellulales bacterium | reverse complement strand
GCAAAATCGCCAGGGGAATTGTGTTGCTGAGCAGGTGCCAGAAACCGGCATGCAAGAAGGGCATAAGCGGGATGCCAACGAGCCCACTCAATGTGCGTGGCTGCAGACCAAACTGATTGAGGTCAAAGGGAAGCACGAGGCCTACTAGGTACACCATCCATAAAACAATGATGAAGGTTGCAATTCCTCGAATCTCTTCGTTGATAGCGTGCCGCATAAGTTTGTCGTCGCTCGATTTGAACTGATGTTCCACGTACCCTAAAACGGCGTGTCGTCATCGTCTTCGAAGGCAGCTTCTGCGAAAGCGTCGTTGGCCGATGCAGGCGATCCAACTTGGTCGCTGCCACCGCTCAACGAGCGGAAGGTGGTCGCCTCGCAGCTCAGAAAATACTTTACCTCGGCACTAGGATCGCGCTGCCACTTGCGACCGCTGAGGCGATAGGTCACTTCAATTTCGTCGCCAATCTTGAGATCGTTGACTTGGTCGCAGGCATCCTGAAGGAACTCGACTGGAATATAATTCGCGAACCTTCCGTTGTCCTGTTCCAGCACCACAAGTCGCTTGCGGAACCCCTTCTGACCAAAAGTTTTTGTTTCCTCAATCACATGCACAAATCCGCGCAACTTTGAATCGCTCATGATCATCCTCGTCCAAATTCAAGCCAACATAAACTGAGTCCATAGCATACACGTTGCACTTGAATTTGTCAGTCGCTGACAGTTGCCTGAAAACTCAACTCACCAGCTGCTTTATGTCCAGCCGCCTTAGCTCTTGGGAAGTGGCGGAGGACCTGCTGAGACAAACGCGGCTACAGGCTGAGCGGGACGCCGCCACCAACGTGAGAGAAAATAGACCCCCAGCAACGCAACAGCCAGCAGACTCAGGCCAAAAAGCGGGCGCACCACTATCCACGCAATCGCGATCGTAATGAGTGCCAAGACACTTCCCAAGATGAAAGCAATTGCAAAGGTGGCCATCCCCACCAAACTGCCCATCAGCGGCACAACGCTTGCAAAGGTCTTTAGTGGAGCCACAATCATCCCAAAACCTAGGCAGGCCAGGAACCAACCGACCAGTCGAATGACCAGGGCAATTAACGTATTCTGGCGACGCAGCGACTCAAACATCTCGGCCGCTGACACTTCGCCAACTTGAACTGCCTCGATCGACTCGCCGTTACCGGTTTTAAAGGCTTCTAAGTTATTACCCTGTTGCATCGACAGGACGCTTACCGTGGTGGGCTCGACGACGCGAAATCGAATGCGCATATCGCCGATCTGCGGTTTATCCGTTGCAGGCAAAGCAGCACTGTAGAGCAATCGATTGTTCTCGAAACTGAAATGCTCGCGAGTTGTTGGCTCAACACTGTCAAGCACCGAGGCTTGGTCTAGGACTACATCTTGCCACGCATTAATTCGCTTGACTAAGTCCGGTCTGAATTCAAACGCTCCTAGCTTGGCATGGGTCGCGGTCAACGACTTGGCGTCATATTTGGGCTGCGGGTTTTCATGGCCCGAGGGCTCTTCAAAGCTGCTGCTGTTCTCGCGACCAGATCGCCACTCGCGGCGATATTCGTAGGTCTTGACTGTCTCTCGGCCACCACCCAACCTGTCGCGCGTCCGCGACTCCTCGTGTTCGACCCACTGAAACATTTCAGTTTGACGTTCCAGTCTCAAGGCCTGTCGTTCGATCGAAAAGTCCGGGTCGCGCAACGATTCTTCGGTGGTGGCTAGGCCAATCAAATGAACCAAGCGGCCCTCCAAGCCATCCATGATTTCCATCGGGTCGCTGACTTCGCCCACCCCACTTTCCGCTTCGATCAAGCCGCGTGCGCGGTGCACCGTACGGTACTCATTCCAACTCATCAAGAGCACAGAGCCGGGGACCAAAGCCAAGCCGATTAACAGGCCGACAAAGGAACTCGCCAGACGTGAAAAGTATCCCTGACGAGTGGTGCGGGTGATGCGATCAGCCATAACAGTTAGTTTCTCAGTAACACTCAAGTTGTCAGCACCACTTACGTTGACAATGCCGTTTTAGCAGGTAGTGGCGGCAGGGACTCTTCAATGACTCCGCGCACGCGTGGAAAGACCAGTAGCGCCTCAATGATCATCCAGACTTCGAAAATCAGGGTAAAAACGGCGATGAACAAAAGCAAATAATTGCCACCGTTCCACCAGCCGCCGATTTGGATCAACATGGCCCACGCCGGCATGATCAGCATAAAGACCGTTGGTATCGCCACAAACCAAATGGGCTTGTTGCGGCGCCACAGCCAAAACGTGATCACCAGGAAGGCCAATCCGCCAAGCAACTGATTGGTCGCCCCAAACATGGGCCAAAGAATCATTCCGCCCTGCCCAATAGTTTCCCAGGTCCAGGGTTGCCCGGGCTTCGGAAAGAGTGATAAAGCAAAAGCACTTAGTACAGCGGTTAATGTAGCGATGTGAGCATTTTCAAACGGACGCAGAATTTTGCCACCGGGTACGTGCTGTTGGAAAGCTCGGCTCAGCTCTTCAATCACATAACGTTGAAGGCGTGTAGCGGTGTCAAGCGTCGTCCCCGCAAAGGACGCTACGAGAACTCCCATGATCGCCAGCGCCATCTTGTGGCTTACCCCAATCGGTTCCAAGAAATTCGCCGAGCCGACAACAAAAGCTCCAATTTTTGTCGAGAGTCCAGCGTCCGCCGCCGCCCAGTCTGAGTAAATACTATTCCACAGCTCTGTTCCCTTTTGTCCGCCAAATGTGGCGTGGTCGGGCCAACCTAGGCCAATACCAGCGCCGACCGCCAGCACCACCAGCACCGCTAAGAAACCTTCGGTGAGCATCGAACCGTAGCCAACAAACTGCGCATCCGCTTCGCTCTTTAACTGCTTGCTCGACGTACCACTGGAGACCAAGCAGTGAAAGCCGCTGATCGCACCACAGGCAATCGTGATGAATAGGACCGGCATGATGGGCGGGGCGTTGAGTGGCGCCCACTGGAAAGCCGGAGCCACCATGGCCACCGGTTCTCCGTTGACGCCAAACAGGCCAACCGTCACGATCCCCACTAGGATCAAGCCTAAACTGGTGATCAATAGCAAGCTGTTGATGTAATCTCGAGGCTGCAGGAGAGCCCAAACTGGCATCACACTGGCAAAGTAGCAGTAAGCCAAGAGGACCGCTGTCCAGACCCAAATTGGCCACGCTTGTAGCGTTGCATTGATTCCCTGGATAGTCGTGCCGATCACACCACCCTCCCACTCCAGGCCGGGACAAGCCGCACCGAACCAAACGGTGAGATACATCGCAGTCAAGGCGAGCAAAGAGGGAATGAACAATCCATGACCCCGGCGATGCAACCAGAAACCTATTGCCATCGCGATGGGAATCTGGAGGAAAACGGGTAAGATCGACTCGGGAAACAGGCGAAAGACCGCGGCAATGACCAGTCCAAAGATGGCCAGCACAATCCACAGGCCGAAGAGCAAAATACCTAAAAAAAGAAATCGCGTTCGCGGACTAAGAATCCGCCCAGCCACATCGCCAACTGTTTGACCACGGTTGCGAATGCTAACAACTAACGAACCAAAATCGTGCACGGCCCCAATGAAAATCGAGCCGAAAAGTATCCAAGC
>JBBQRC010000654.1:0-3625 GCA_038215215.1 Pirellulales bacterium | reverse complement strand
GGCATCTCCCAAGCGATTTACTAACTCGGAGGCGGAGGCTTTATCCAGCGCGACGGGGGCAGGGCGACCTGTTGCCTCATGCACGACTCGGTAAAGTCGACCGTGTCCGCGATCAACTCCCTCGGGATCGGCACTCGCGTCTTGGTAACAGTGGTAGCGGTCGTACCAATCGAGTACGTATAAGCAGCCATCGGGACCCACTTTTTGAACCACGGGCATGAACCACACATCGTTGCCGCTGAGAAAATCGGCTTCGCCAAGCCCTTTATAAGAAGACTGTTGTCGCTCGAGTCGGTCGACGTTTAAGCAATTGCCATGGATGTTCCCCATAATCAAGCGATCACGAAACTCCGCGGGATAGGCGGCGGAATCAAAGTACGTGATGCCGCAGTAAGCTGCCATTTGATGTTGATGTTTGACGATCGAGTCAATCTTCCAAGTGTGCGGCGGGTAGGGGCCTCCCTGTCGGTGGTAGTAGCCCGACTCGGTTAAGTGCCACAAGTGGTCGATCACACACGCGCTGATGAAGGCGTGTCCCTCGGGGTCAAAGGTCACTCCCCACGGGTTGCTCGTCCCTTCGCAGAAAAGTTCAAATTTGCGAGTTCTGGGATCGATACGGAACAAAGCGCAAGTAAATTCGTGCACCTTTCCTTGCGATTCCACCTTGCAGGGATTGAAGACACCGTTGAGTCCGTAGAGCCAGCCGTCGGGTCCCCAAGTGAGGCTGTTTGGCAGCTCATGAGTATCAAAGCGACCAAAACCGGTGCACACAACTTCGGTCTTGTCCGCCTTGTCATCACCATCGGTATCTTGGACAAAGAGAATATCCGGAGCATTGGCAATCCAAACTCCGCCGTGCCCTACAGCAATACCAGATGGGATGTTTAGGCCCTCAGCAAAAATTTTGACGCTATCCACTTGGCCATCGCCGTTGGTGTCTTCCAGGATCTTGATGCGATCGCGTCCTGGGCCTGGCTCATGGCGCGGGTATTCAAAACTCTCGGTTACCCAGATGCGTCCTCGTTCATCAAAGGCCATGGCAACGGGATTTACTAGATCCGGCTCGGCGGCCACTAGTTCAACGCGAAATCCGGGGGGAACCGTCATGGCTTTTAGGGCCTCCGCGGGTGACAGTGGTGGTCCAGGTGGTTGGGTCTGTCTGCGAGGAATGGCCACTTTGCTTTCTTGTGCAACCAGTAGCGCGGTGGAAAAGAGTAGACTGAGAAGCGCCAGGGTTGCAAACGGCGAACGAAAATACTGCATTATTCACTCCGGAGAGATGAGGGAAAATCGGCAGGAAAGGGGGGCGAGCTTGTCGCTAGCGAAATTTCGATAGCACCGCCCATAGGAACTCGTCAGACGTAGTCTAATCCGTGATTGTAACCGCCGAAACTCGCGAAACCCACAGGCCCCACTATTCATTTCCAGCCGGTCATTACTAGCCATTCAGGACCGGTGTGTCAGGGGTGGGAAAAACCACGAACTGTTAGAGCACCAATGTGAGCACCAGGAATACTCGATGAATCTAGAGCTCCGTTACGGTCGCAGCGTATTGCCGCTCACCTTACCACCGCAGGCGCAGGCCACGATTATTCGTAAGCCGCCCATGCCGGTTTTGAGTGATCCAACGTCCGCGATCCGAAGGGCGTTTGAACAACCAGTCGCCTGCGCTTCACTGGCGGCCCTTGCGGGTCGTGCCAAGCGCGCTTGTATCGCCATTTGCGATATTACTCGCCCGGTGCCAAATCACCTCTTCTTGCGACCGATGATCGAGACTCTGTTGGCTGCGGGAATGGATCGACAATCGATTTGTATTGTGATTGCAACTGGACTGCATCGACCCAATGAGGGTGAGGAGTTAGCAGAACTCATAGGTGATTCCTGGGTACTTGAGAACATCCAGGTCTACAATCACTTTGCGCGCGATGACGATCAGCATGTAAACCTTGGTAGAACGGCTACCCGCGGCACGGTGGTCCGCCTTGATCGTCGTTTCGTCGAGGCCGATTTGCGGATCGTAACGGGCTTGGTTGAGCCGCATTTTATGGCGGGCTATTCCGGTGGCCGCAAGCTCATCGCGCCCGGCTTGGCACATGCGGAAACAATTACGACCTTTCACAGTGCTCGATTCATGGCAGATCCTGCCACCGCCAACTGCAATTTTATAGGCAATCCGCTCCACGAAGAGCAGTTGCAAATAGTCGCCATCCTGGGTGACGTTTGGGCATTGAACACCGTCATTGACGAGGATCGCAATCTATCGTTTGTCAACTTTGGCGAGATTGTGGCCAGCCATGAAGAGGCGGTTGCCTTCGCGCGCCGCTACTGTGAGGTTCCGATCGGGCGAAGATTCGAAACCGTGGTGACGTGCGCCGCCGGCTATCCGCTCGACAAAACCTATTATCAAACGATTAAGGGAATGGTCGGGGCCTGCGACATCCTCGCACCGGGCGGCGAGCTGATCATTGCATCGGAATGCTCCGAAGGACTTGGTTCGCCGGAGTTCATTGCGGCGCAGCGGCGTCTGGTGGCTGAAGGTGCTGAGCCATTTCTGCAGCGGATTCTCGGCAAGTCGCACGCGGAAATTGATGAGTGGCAAACTCAAATGCAGTTGAAGCCGATGGCGAAAGGAAGTGTTCAGCTTTATTCCACCGGCCTTGAGTTGGCGGACTACCCACTCACTGGTGTCACGGTCGTCCCTTCGCTGCAGGCTGCAGTGGAGGCTAGCCTCCAGCGGAGCATAGATCAATCGATCGCCGTCATTCCTGAAGGGCCTTACGTGGTTCCGATTTATCAGCCGATCCGTTAAGCTGCGCTGTTTCGCCATCGCTCGCCAGTCCGCTGAATAAACAATAAAAACTGGGAAACGGAAAGATTCAATATGCTCGCCACGCTGGACGCCGAAGTACTTTACTTGCCCCAAGATCATCGACTTCGCTTCTTGCCCGAAGGTCCGTACCCGCTGGGCGAAGGAAAATTCAGTTGGGTGGCCATTCAGCATGGTGCGGACTCGACTCATGGTTCGCTCAATATCTTTGATTTGGCGTCCCGTTCGAACAAATCCTATCAGCTCCCCGGCCGGCCGGGATTCGCCAGACCGACGAGCCTAGACGGGGTGTTTGTCGTCGGTTGCGAACGCGGGTTGGGGTTGTTTAATATCGTCGACAATTCGTGGAAGCAGATCGTCAGCGGAGTTGATAGTGATGTGACAAACACGATTATCAATGACGGCACAATGTTCGGCAACAATCTGGTATTTGGTACCAAAGATTTGGAATTCAAGACCGCCAAAGCGGGCCTGTACCTTTATCGCGGTAACGATCAGAAACTGATTCGCCTGCGTAGCGATCAAATTTGCAGTAATGGCAAAGATGTCGTTTTCATCGGAGAAGACGCTCATTTGATCGATATCGATTCACCGACTCGGCGGGTGGTAAGGTATCGATTGGATATCGACAAAGGTGAGCTGTCGGATTGCGAGACTTTGATCGACCTGACGAATTCAGCCGGAGTTCCGGACGGCATGGTACTGACACCGGATGAACAGAGCGCGATCATTAGTTTCTATAACCCCAATCTTGCCGACCACGGCGAAACGCGTCAGTACAGTTTGATCAACGGTGAC
>JBBQRC010000653.1:0-3633 GCA_038215215.1 Pirellulales bacterium | reverse complement strand
CGCAAAAATCTCCGCGGCCGCTCCCTCGACCACGATCGAGCGCTCTGCCAACGGCAGTAAATCAAATACAAATCTTTCAAATTTGATCGCGTTAGGAGCCTCAGGTTTTTCGATCTTCCCGGCTGAGTTCAAGAAAGGGACGGCCTTGAACGCGCGGTGAAATGGCAAACCAGAGGCACTGTCCGTCACCAACTCAAGGAACTGTCGCTCAAAAATATGGACCGCGATGTTGCCAGCCCACAACTTCAAGCTCCCATCATCCTCGGTCTGCTCCGCCACGCTGTCCGGCAGGTCGCTATATTCGATGATCTGTGTTTTCCCATCGATCGAGACCACGTTGCCCACTTTCTCTTTCGCGAAACGCTTACGTACGACTTGTGTCGTAACTTGGCTCTTTGAAAGTAAGTGGTAACCGATTAACTGGGGATCGCAAAGCTGTACCAAGGGATTGTCAACTTGCGCGTAAAAGAAATGTTCGATGCCTCGCTGTTTCGCGTTGGCCAAGCAGCCACTCTTGTTCAACGCAGCGAGTATGCCGCCGTGCCCGTCGGGACTGAGTGCCAACTCTGCTTGGCTGGTCAGTAGCAATTTGCCGGTCTTGGCGTCGACGGCGGGCATGGTGCCTTGGCAGAACGCAACAAGCTGGTCCGTTGGCAGACCGAAGTTCTGCTGCTCCGCGAAATATCGCCGTGTCTCGGCGTCCGTGGCCGGACTGGTCATGACATAGATCGGGATCGAGATGCCGTAACGCTTCATGACAGCGCGCATGCGATCGACATGCATTTCAAACAGCGTCCGACCACTAATGGGACCGATCGGGAATAGGCCTTTAGGGCTATCGAAACCGAGGCGTGTACCTTGTCCACCTGCGACGATGACAGTCGCCATCTTACCAGCCCGCAAAGCTTGTTCGCCTGCCTCTTTGGCTGCAGCGGCTTGAATTGCTGGAGCGGCAGCATTCAGGCGGATTGCCACGGGTGGGGCAGCCCGCGCGGCGAGGTTTTCCCAGTCGGACCCCGCGTCCTGCCCGGAGGTGAGTGCGAACAGCTCGGAGAAATCAATCTGCTCAAGTTGCGAGGCCAATTGTTGGCGCTCGCTGTTTTCCAATTTTGTTAGCTGCTGAAGCAGGTGCTCTTGCCCAAACTGGCGAAGCTTGGCTTCCAAATTCATGCGTCGGCTCTCGAATTGGTTTGCAATAAAACGGCTCTCCGTCACATTCTATCGGATTGAATCAGCAGATGTGACCCGGGCTACGCGTGCTGAGAACCAGTCGTCGAGGTAATTGGCCGCCTGACTAAGCCGTCCGCCCGCCCAATTCAGCCTCGCATGAGCTTGCGTGATAAGTTGACGGAGTTCCGGAGATACCTGAGATTCGGCTTCCGCAGCCTGGCTCAAGCTGAGGTTGGCTTCCGCCGTTCTCACGCTGTCAGGCGAGTCTGTCGTGGGCATGAAGGCAAACTTCCATTGACGCGCTTGCTCGGCTGGTATTGCCAGCGTCTGTCCGTCCCCCAAGCTGTACAGCGCAAAAAGCGGATACTGGGCGGGCTCTGCCTCTACTGCTGGCAAGGCTGGCTGCATGCCGTTCAAGCTGTGCGCCAGTCTCGGCAAGGACTGCTGATACCAACGACTACTCAGCGATGCGATTTGGTTGCCCACACGAAAGGCGCGATAGCAGTCGTAAATTTCTGCCTGAACGATGCAGTCCCAGGTTGCAAACTCATTCAAACAGTCTGTGAAAATCTGCTTGTTGGCTGAAATGTTACTTGGGACTGCGGTGGCCAGAGGGACGATATCGGCCGCCACTGGGTTCAGGCCGATTTGGCCCATAAAGCGATAGTGGGTATCGTGAAACTGCAACGCTACTGAGTCGGCCACACATTCGCGTTTGAAAATGAACTGCTTGGTTGGTTGCGGAGCGGCTGAGAAGTGACCTTCAAATTCGCAGGCGCAGGCGCCGTAATAGAGTTTATCAAAGTCTGTTTGAACGCTCTCAGCCCGGCTGGGCAACTGTCGGGTGGCTTTTTGCCGGGCAGCGGTTGCTGCTACCAAGGGGTATCCTCTAAATTGCGATTCGAGCAGCGCGCAGTCGATGCGGTCGAAATTCATTTCGAGCGGCGCGGGCTGTATTTGGCTCGCAATCAGCTCTGCCGTTGGCAGCTCTGCCGTTGGCAGCTCGGGAGTTGGCATTTCGGGAGTTGGCGGTTCGCCCGCATCGGGAGCTTGAACAAGCAACCCGCCTGCCCATGTCTTTGCCGCCACAGAGATTGGGGATGACGCTGCGAGTTGGGATGACGCTGCGAGTTGGGATGACGCTGCGAGTTGGGATGACGCCATGAGTGGGGATGACGCCGCATGGTGACTCTCACGCAGGCCCATGCAATCCTGCTGCAGCATGCCCCAGTCGTCGTTAGCTAGTGGGCAGTCTGAGGGGAGATCGTGGGCGTTGGCGGCGACACTGGTCGCGATCATCGCCCACATCAATTGGCAAGTCAGAGACTTAAAGAACTTTGTCAGCAAATTTTTCATCAGTTTTCCTCCTGAATCGGGCGTAGCTAAGGGCAACTACGCTCGCCGACAACATGGAATGAACGCTGCGCACTGGCGACCACACTGCGCGTGAGTGTGGGTGCAACCGCATCTGTCCCGATGTTCGCCGAATTCCAGTATGTGGGGTGGGGTATGAAAACGTCGAAGTTTCGGTCGGTGATACTCGTTCACCGACCGACGCTTCGTTTGGATTGGTTTTGGTTGCGCGACTAGCTGAGACCCTTGGAGCGGAGCAGATGGAGGCTGCTATCCTGGTCTCAGTCGTCACTTGCCAGCTCAGGCGTCGTCCATGTTCGAACATGGGGATGCGAGACTCTTAGCGAGTTTCTTTGGGCCGATGAATGGCGAACGTCTGACGACTTTCGCTGCGGCTTGATCCCACATTCTTCGTTTGGCTGATGCACTCATTGACGCTGACAGAAAGATTTATCGAGAAGTTACAGTCTACGCAGCAGGTAAATCTTCTAAATAACTGCAGACTAGCGTGGGCCGCCGTGTGCAACCTGCGAGTTTGTTCTTTCGTGCCGGTGTTCCCTATCGAACTAGAGTTAACAGTTGTAGGAGTGGCTGACTGAGTTCCCAAGTTCAACTATGATTTTCGAATGGCCAAACAAAACACCTCAGATTTTTTAATCATCGGCGGCGGAATCGTCGGCTTGGCGACTGCCTGGAATCTGATGCAGCGCTATCCCGATTTAAGGATCACGTTGCTAGAGAAAGAGCCCCGCGTCGCCACTCATCAGTCTGGTCGCAACTCAGGTGTGTTGCACTCGGGAGTTTATTACAAGCCAGGTTCCTTAAAAGCGATCACCTGTCGCCAGGGGAAGTTGGCCCTCGAGAAATTCTGCCGCGAGCATTCCATCGCGTATGAAATTTGCGGCAAGATCATTGTGGCGGTGGACGAAGCAGAACTCGAAGGACTAGATCGCATCTATGCGCGAGGACTCGAAAATGGCGTCTCCTGCCATTGGCTTGATCGCGCTCAAATTCTTGAACTCGAACCTTTTGCGGCTGGCATACGTGCCATTCACGTTCCCGAAGCCGGGATTGTCGACTACCCCGCGGTGTGTGATCGTCTGGCTGCAC
>JBBQRC010000652.1:0-3638 GCA_038215215.1 Pirellulales bacterium | reverse complement strand
CAGCAGAACATCGCCGCCCACGGTGAACAGAGCGTGTTGCCGTACAGTTACGCCGGCACGATGGGGCTGGTTGAGCGCGACTATCCACAAGCTTTTTTCCGGGCCTTGGGTGCCAGCGAGTTGGATTGGACTATTTGCTCGACTACCGCCAGTGCGGGCTGGGAAGCCAACTATGGACCGCAGAAGCTATCTGTTGCACCGGAGGACGTTGTTCACTCCAAATTGATTATTCTCTGGGGCATTAACGTGCTCCGCTCAAACAGCCATCTATTACCCGATCTGAAAGCGGCGCGGAAAGCTGGTGCGCGAATACTGCATATTGATCCGTACCGTAACGAAACGAGCCGCTTTGCAGATGAGCATTGGCAAGTGAAGGTTGGGACCGATGCAGCATTGGCCTTGGCGATTGGCGGTGAAATACTGCGTGAGGGTCTCGAGGATCGCGCTTACTTGGCCGCTTACGCCAACGATCTCGAAGCCTACCGCCAGGCGTGCCTGCAATGGTCACCCGAGCGGGCGGCGGAATGCTGTGGCGTTTCGGCGACTCAGATTCGCCAATTGGCCCGTGATATCGGTAGCCAGCCAGCTACCTTCATCAAGGTCGGTTATGGCATGTCGCGGAATGAAGGTGGCGGAAATGCGATTCGCGCCATTACCTTGCTACCCGCACTGACCGGCGCCTGGCAGCACCGCGGCGGTGGCGGAGCCCTCTCCACCAGCGGTGCGTTTGGCTTAAACACCACGCGACTCACCGGTGCCCACCTCTTGAAGCCAGGGCGGCGGCACATCAATCAGAACCAGCTTGGCCAGACACTGAACGAAACCCGTCAGCCGGTTTCAACGTTGTTTGTCTTCAATTCGAATCCGGCCGCCGTGGCCCCCGATTCCTCAGCGGTGCTGCGCGGACTGGCGCGGGAAGATTTGTTTACGGTAGTCCTAGAGCATTTTCAAACCGACACTGCCGACTATGCCGACATCTTGCTCCCAGCCACCACGTTTGTAGAGCATCCGGATATCTATACAGCGTACGGGCATTACTATTTACAGTGGGCCGATGCACTTGTGCCACCACGTGGCGAGTGCAAACCGAACAGTTGGGTGTTTCAGCAACTGGCCAAACGCCTGGAGTTGAGCGACGAAGTCTTTTCGAAAACGACGGAGGAATTGGCAAGTGATCTGCTGGATAGTCCTCACCCTCATCTGCAGGGCATCACCTTGGACCGACTGCAGCGCGAACGATCCGTGAAGCTAAGTCTGCCAACGGACTTTCGTCCCTATGCTCAGGGAAGCAATTTTCCAGATCGCCAGATTCGTTTCTCTCCCGCGCCTACGCAAATTGATTTTGCGGAAAAGACCACCACGGAATTTCCGTTGCGGCTCATTTCTCCACCAGGCGCTTTTGTGCTCAACACCAGCATGGGTAACATCGCTGAGTTGCTCCAGGCAGCGGGTGGCGAACCGACGGTGTTAATTCATCCCGACAATGCTCAGCAAGCAGGGATTCAGCCAGGTCAGCGGATTCGTATCGTCAGTCCTAACGGTGCAATCGAGCGCAAAGCGATCGTAACCACCGATGCTCGGCTGGATGTGGTCATCGCTGTTGGACAGTGGTGGCCAAAGCTCGCGCCAGACAAAAAGAGTTTGAATGAGCTGACCAGTCAAAAGCTCACTGATCTTGGAGGCGGCTCACTATTCGGCAACGCCATCGTGCGAATTGAAAGCTAAAAAGCGGTCGCTTTGATTTGTTTGCGGACCGTCATGCCCAGGCAGTTTTTGGTAATCCATCACAAATGCAAGTTTTAGACTTGACTCTGTACTCAGGTACGCAGGCGCCCACCGCGAAGCGGTCCGGGGGCTGAAGCCGTGGGAAATCGCAGCGCCACCAACGGATAACGATCCTAAACGAACCACCGACTCCGCAGGGGTCGCAACCCTACTTCACCACTTCGGGATCAGTCGATGTGTCCGGCGTAGCTGCGGACAGTCTTGATTAGGAAGCGAAAATCGAACGGTCGAACCGATCCCTTCCGTGCTTTCGATAGTCACGTTCCCGCCATGAGCTTCAATAAATGATTTTACGATGGCAAGGCCCAAGCCCAATCCCTCGTCATTTTCAGGGTCCGACTCTCCCTTGTCGAAGACTTTTGCGAGCAAATCTTTCGCGATGCCGATTCCAGTATCGCTGACGCAGCATTCGATGCTCGCTTGCGAGACTAGGTCCCTCGCGGAGATGGTGATCTGCCCATGTGGCGTGTACTTGATGGCGTTGGCAATTAAGTTCTGCAGAACACGCCGCAGCAGACCTGCATCCGCATAAACAACCAAGTCGACGGGTATCTCGTTCACGAGTTTTGTGCTAGCGGTACCCGCGACTGGCTTCAGATCGTGAATAAGGGCCTCGACAACCGGCCATAAATCGAGTTTGCGGAGCTCGAGTTTGATCCCACCTTCCGTTTCGATGTTTGTATTTTCATCGATTACTTGGCTGACTAACTCCACGAGTTGCTGGACGTTGCGACGCATCGTTTTCAACATCTGGCTGCTTTCCGCACTTCCGCCACCACTTCTGAAAGTCAGCTCAAGGACATTCACAGCCAAAGAAATTGCATTGAGTGGAGTTCGGAGATCGTGTGCTACAAAAGCGAGATACTCTTCGCGGCGTCGCTGTACCTCGAGCGCTTGCTGATTGGCAAAAGTCTGCACCGCCAAGCCGATCGCGCCGTCCAAGACCCGGTTGATAATGCGAAATGGCTTCCCTTGCAGTTTCAAGTCGTTGCGGTCGGCTAGGTCGTGAATACATTCTCGCAAGATATTGTACTCGGCAACGACTTCTTCTATGTCAAAACCATCGTCCACGCGCTGCAAACCATGGGCTGGCGGACTCCCTTCAATAAGTGCTTCTGAGATTGTTTCTTCCGACTTCGATGCGAGCGCGGCAGCCAGTTCCTCCAAAAGAACTGGAATATGATCATTCAGGGTTGGTGTATTGAGATTCTGCGCTGAGGGAAGCCGCGTTACCTGTTGCCGCCATTGCAGCATCAACGACTCCTGCTCCAAGCGCATGAGGGATGCCAATTTGTCGAGCTCGTTGATGCCCATGCGTGTCCAATAACCGATCGGTGTTATTTCTTGAATTCTAGCCACTGCCCGCTGAACGCCAATATCGATTTGTGCCAATCGTGCGCGTGCTCCATCAAATGGCGGCTTTTGCTAAGAACTGCTGAATTTTAAACATTTTGCAGTAATTTGCTACGGTGTGCGCACCGGCAGAAGACTAGGCGAGATCCTCGATTGAGCGATCCGGAGCGCAACACATTGTTCCAAAGTCATGTTTCTCCCGCACCCGACGCTCGAGCGCGGGATTCGACACAACTCGTTCCTCTGCAATTGCTGGCGATCCCCGATCTCCTCCACCAACTCCGTCAGTGGGGTCGGCTGGGCCAAGTCCTTCCACTCCTCGTCTACGGCCGAGTTCGCTAGTCCCAGATGTTGGCAGATTTTATGGAGCATCTGCATGTTCTTCGTCACCGCCTGCTCGGTTGGATGGCAGGACAACATGTATCCACTGCGGCTCGACCGTCCACGATTTCGTAGGGGGTGCCGAGCTAGCTAAACCGCTGATTAGGTCAGTGAGTTGC
>JBBQRC010000651.1:0-3649 GCA_038215215.1 Pirellulales bacterium | reverse complement strand
CCTCTATAGCAAAGCAGTCCGCGTTACGCGGTCGGCTTCGGTGATCGAGCGATCGCCATCATCTGCGCTAATCTCATTGACTCTGAATTTCATGAAACTGCTGGCTTTCCTCGCGAAACACCGAGACTTGGTACTTCCGGTCTCCATTATCTCTTGCGTAGGGGTGATTCTTGTTCCCCTGCCGCCAGCGGTCATGGATATCCTGTTGGCCGGCAACATTACCATCTCCGTCGTCATCCTGCTGACTACGATCTACATTCGCACGCCGCTGGAATTCAATATATTTCCTTCGTTGTTGGTAGCCACCACGCTAGCCCGCTTGGTGCTCAACGTGGCCACCACACGTTTGATTCTCTCCAACTCTGACACCGATGAGCTGGGTGCGGCGGGAGGAGTCATTCAGGCTTTCGGGCAATTCGTCTCGGGTGATAGCATTGAGGTCGGGATCGTTCTGTTCGTGATCATCGTGATTATTCAGTTCGTCGTGATTACGAAAGGTGCGACGCGTGTTAGCGAAGTTGCCGCACGCTTTGCGTTAGACGGGATGCCCGGCCGGCAGATGGCCATCGACGCCGACCTCAACTCCGGTGCTATCGATGAATCCGAAGCTCAGCGCCGTCGCGAAGGGGTAACGCGCCAAGCCGATTTCTACGGTGCTATGGACGGTGCTAGCAAATTCGTTCGCGGTGATGCCATTGCGGGTATTCTTATCACGATTGTAAACATCGTGGGGGGTATCTACATGGGCTACATGCACGCCGGGCTGTCCTTGCAAGAATCCTTCAAGATGTTCACCACATTGACGATCGGCGATGGGCTGGTCAGTCAAGTCCCCGCACTACTGATCTCGCTGGCTGCTGCCTTGCTCGTCACGCGTAGCACCGCGTCGGTGAACCTGTCTGTTGAATTTCTGAACCAATTGGTTTCGCGCCCCCAAGCCTTAGCCGTCTCAGGTGTCTTTCTCGGCTTGCTGATCTTCACTCAGCTACCAACCCTGCCACTGCTGACGCTCGGTAGCGGTTGTATCGGCTTGGCGATCATGGTGAGCAAGCAGCAGGCATTGGCCAAATCGCAGGATGAAGAAAAGATGCGAAATGCCGCCGAGGCCAAGGCCAAGCCGGCGGAGAAGAAGCCCGAGGATTTTCTGGACGTGGATCCGATGCGGGTGGAAATTGGCGCTGGTCTATTGCCTTTGGCCGATCCCCGCCGCGGTGGTGACCTGATGGATCGCATCAGTAACGTGCGTTCTATCCTCGCCAGTGAGTTGGGTATACTTCTTCCCAAAGTTCGCTTGAAAGACAAATTGAAACTTCCCGAGTCGGTGTACGAGATTCAAATTGCGGGGAACACCGTCGCTCGCGGCGAAGTTCATCCGAATCGCTTGCTGGCGGTCGACACTGGCAATTGCACCGGCACGCTGGTGGGTATTGAGACGCGCGAGCCAGCGGCTGGACGCCTAGCCTACTGGATTACGCCGGAACAAAAAGTCCAGGCCACCATGTACAATTATCAAGT
Organism: Pirellulales bacterium; assembly: GCA_038215215.1. Classification (GTDB taxonomy): domain Bacteria; phylum Planctomycetota; class Planctomycetia; order Pirellulales; family Pirellulaceae; genus Aureliella. Next base: position 2,134 of record JBBQRC010000651.1, on the reverse strand, counting down.
AGCTGCACCTGGGACCGTCATCGCCACGCACGTTCAAGAGGTGGCGCGTAAATATGCAGACGAATTGCTCACTCGCGATGCGACTAAACAACTGGTTGATCAATTAAAAGCTGCCAGCCCGACGGTCGTCGACGAATTGGTTCCGGGGCTGATGAAACTTGGTGAGGTCCAGGCAGTGCTGCAGATGTTGCTGCGTGAAGACATTCCGATTCGGCAATTGGGACTGATATTCGAGACGTTGGGCGATTTCGCTACACGTATCAAAGATCCAACTCTATTGACGGAGTATGTTCGCAATCGGCTGTCGCGGACGATATGCCAGCGGTTTAGCGACTCTAGCGGTCAACTGCACGTGATCACCATGGATCCATTAATGGAAGATCGCATTGCCGCTGGTTTTGAATTGACCGACCGTGGCATGCTGATCCGCATGTCGCCGCAAGCTGTCGAGATCACCTGTCAACAAATCGCGGCCCAGCTCCGTACACTGACCCAAGCGGGCCACAGGCCGATCATTGTAGTCAGCCCAAGAATACGCGCCGCCTTGCGCCAAATCACGCAGTCCCATTTGCCGGACTTGCGCATTTTGAGCCATTCCGAAATCACACGTCAAACGTCAACGATTTCCGTCGGTTTCGTATCCGATCCCGTCACCAAGGCCTAGTTAATCCATCATGGAAGTCCACACATTTCGCGCCGCCAGCCTTCAAGAGGCACTGGAGCAAGTGCGTCTGTCCCTTGGCCCCGATGCTTCTGTGTTACAGACCCGCGAAATCAAACGTAGTCGGCTGGGGCTATTTGCGAAAACCTCTGTCGAGGTCGAAGCGAGCTCGATGTTGCCCGCCCCCATGGCCGCTTCACCGCGTGAATCAACCCTCCCCAGCACAGCGCAAGCCCCTGGTCGTTCCACCCCCGTGGCCGATTCACTCCTTGTATCGGCCCCCCCGACTGACCGCACCAGCAATCGGCTCGCCGATAAGGAAGCAACGGTTCAAGAGCAAGCCGTACGAGGGACAAACCCAAACACTCCACGCTTGCCCGCGGCGTTATTTGAGACGCTCTCTGAATTGCTTGATGCGGGGGTCGATCCTGCCGCAGCGAAGCAACTGGTGCAGGCCGCCGCGCAGCACTGTACACCCGAGCAATTGGAGGATTCGTGGCTGGTCAAAGGACGCGTTGTTCAACTGGTCAGTGCGGATTTGCGCGTCGCAGAACCCTTTGAGGTTCACCATGGCAGGCAACAGGTTGTCGCCGTGGTGGGTCCGACGGGCGTTGGCAAAACCACCACCTTAGCTAAACTTGGCACGCGGTTTCAAATAGATCAAGGTTGCCGCGTTGGCTTCGTGACCATGGATACATTTCGACCGGGCGCCGTTGATCAGTTACTGCAATATGCTGAATCGCTCAACGCGCCGCTAGAGGTGGTTAGTTCTGCTGACCAATTCCTGCCGGCCCTACAGCGACTGAAGGCCTGCGATCTCGTGCTAGTGGATAGCGCGGGTCGATCCCCAACTGACACAGAACAGATTTCCATACTCAGTCGCTCGCTGCTCGCCGCACGGCCCACTGCGGTCCACCTGGTGGTGAGCGCTACAAGCTCCGCGGGTCACATCCGCGCGGCCATGAAACAGTTCGCGCCACTCAATCCTACAGGCTTGGTGATCACTAAGCTCGATGAAGCGGTAGGCTTTGGCGAATGGCTATCGCTGTTGCGACACAGCGAGTTGCCGGTAGGTTATCTGACACACGGTCAAAACGTCACGCATGATCTCGCCGTCGCCAATCGCCGCCGACTCGCCAGCCTACTGCTTGGCCACGCCAACCACCACAGTACCACTCTCGCTTCATAACTCAACTTTTTGAGACCTGACTTTCGGTTTGGTATCGGCAATTGAGTAATGGCGTCGGCACATGGGGCATTTGAAGCAACGGCGGCCCAGCCAGCGAAAGATCAGACGACGCCATCTCGAACGGGACTCCGAATTCTCTGTAAATGCACAACAGCGCGGGCACTCGGGCATGACTCTTCCTACAGTAAAGCTGTTATAAAAATTGCTGTCGCAAATTCGTTCAATGTCCGAATCGCCGCACCGCGAATCATTGTGAACGACTGGTTAAGTTTTCGTCATTGGAC
>JBBQRC010000650.1:0-3655 GCA_038215215.1 Pirellulales bacterium | reverse complement strand
GAGCGCTGTTAGCAGCTGATTTAGGTATCGCTAACGATTTGTTTTCATTAGTTGCAGACGCCTCGCCAGCGAACGCGCCGGTGGACGTGGGCGACATGGCCAAGTGGATTGGAAACACACCTGCCAGCGAGCACGAGGAGTTGGGGGATGGCCACTGGGACATTCCCAAGGAACCGGATGATTTGGTGCGGCGTGATCGGGAGTACTACGCTTCATTAGGCGATGGTAGTGGCGTGCCAACGTTGGCCCCGCTCAGCGAAACATTTGCATTGCACAGTCGTCCAACAGCATCCAAAACGATTTTCATTGATTTCGATGGCAACACTACGGTCGGAACCTTTTGGAACATTGCCAACAACGTTACCACGATCGTATCGCCCGCTTATGATCCGGATCGCAACGGGGCTGCGTTCACCACAAATGAGCTGCGACGGATTCAAAACATCTGGCAACGCGTGGCCGCAGATTTTGCTCCCTTTGATGTCAACGTGACGACCCAGGATCCTGGCGTGGATGCCCTGGTGAACACCGATGGCAGTGATACCGCTTGGGGCATTCGCGTCGTGGTGACGGTGGACAATTTTGCCAATAGCGGAGCGGGCGGATTCGCCTACATCAATAGTTTTAATTGGGGCTTTCAATCCGTGGGTGCCACCGACACCCCATGCTTCGTCTTTAATGTGGGTGATATTGGTGTCTCCGGCGCTGTCAGCCATGAGGTGGGGCACTCACTGGGGCTTTCACACGACGGCACCACGGCCGCCCACCCCAGTCAGCCCAGTGCGGAATACTACAACGGCCACGGAACAGGGGAAACCGGCTGGGGGCCAATTATGGGGAGCGGATATTACTCGAACGTGACCACCTGGGATGCGGGAGAATACTTTGGCACCAGTAACACGGGCGGAACCGCCAACTACGGCAGAGGCGCCAATGATATCGCGATTATCTCGACGTTTAACGGCTTTGGAGTTCGCGGTGACGACTTTGGCAACGGTCGCGGAACAGCGAGCACCATTGATTATTTGGGACTTAATAGCTCCGACCCTACGCGCATCGATGTCTCCAAATTCGGCGTGATTGAGACCCGCAATGATGTGGATTTCATTCGCTTTGAAACTGGGACCGGCCTGATTAACTTGACGATCGACCCTTACGTTACTGAGGTCTGGACACCCAACAGTTCCGGCACGTTTAGCCGCGCCGTAGAGAGCAGTGATTTTGGTACGTCCTGGTCAAACAACCAAGGTACAAATCTCGATATCGAAGCCAGATTGTACGACTTCGCCGGCAACTTAATTGCCACCTCCAATCCCGTTGGCATGGCGGCCAGCTTTATAAACTTGAGTCTCACGCTGGGAACTTACTTCATTAGTGTGGATGGCATTGGCGTGGGGAGCCCGCCGAGCAACCCACCAATAGGTTACAGCGACTATGGTAGCCTGGGTCAGTACCTAATTTCAGGGACCATTTCAGTCCTAGGCGTACAGGTCGATTTGGAATCGGGCGCGGCTACCTACTTAGAAAACTCCCCCCCGGTGCCTGTTAGCCCTGCCGCCACGTTTACAGATTCGCTTGGAGTTAGTTACGGCCAACTTACCATGACGGCATCGATCGCCCGCAATGCCGAATCAACAGATCAATTGTCGATCATTTCCTCCGGAAATGGTCCTGGGCAGATCTCGTCGTCGAATAATCTAGTTCGGTTTGGGGGAGTCATTGTTGGTACCGTCGCGCAAGCTCCGAACCAACTGACCGTCAACTTGAATGCTTCTGCCACGCGCTTGGCAGTGGAAGCGCTGGTGCGAAACATCGGCTATGCATCGTCGAGCGACGGTCCCAGCACGCTGCTGCGCGAAGTTGAAGTTTCCTTTGGACTCGGAGTCTCAGATCGTCGCAGCGTGGCGGTACTGACCACCAATGATTCTCCCTCCTTAGTCGATGTCACGCTGCCGCTGATTGATGAAGACGCCCCGCTCCCGGTCGGCAGGCCCGTTGACCTCTTGTTTGCCGGTGGCTTCGTCGATCCGGACGCCGGAGCTTCGATGACCGGTATTGCCGTGGTGGCTAATCCGGCCAATGCCGCGACCGAAGGGATCTGGTATTACAGCAGCAACCAGGGGCTTACCTGGACACCAGTTGGATCGGTTGATGATGTCAACTCGAGCCTGCTGATTTCGGCTACGAACTGGCTGGGGTTTAAGCCGGCCCCAGACTTCTATGGCACTCCTAAGCAACCTCTACTGGTTCGCGCGCTCGACGACACATTTAGCGATTCGTTCTCGAACTCGGTCAATGATGTGCGTCGCTATCTGGATTTACAGAAGCGATTCGTTGTCAATGGATCGGTTTCTTCGGAGCCGGGGCGAGTGTACGCACGCGTGCGCAACATCAATGACCCTCCTGTTGCCACCGTTTCATCTTTACAGATCTCCACGCTACAAGATCAGCCCGTCAGTTATGTCTTTCCGACCAATCCGGAACTGTTTATCGATATCGATTCCGCCAATCTGACGTGGTCACTGCAGCCAGTGGGAATTCCGCAAATTCCTGCCTGGATTAACCTCAACACGATCGCCAAGACGCTTCAGGGTACCCCGCGGAATGCAGACGTAGGCAGCTTTGAGTTCTTATTGAAAGCGACCGATAGCAGTGGTGCTTCGGCTAGCATTCCGCTCACCATCAATGTGGCCAACGTGAATGACCCGCCTGAGATCCTCGACCTAAAAGGTCGGGCAGTCAATGAAAATGATGTCGGTGTCGCCATCGGAACTTTGCTCAGTTTCGATCCGGATCCTAAAGATGTGCTAGCGCTCACGGTATCCGATAGTCGGTTTTTCTTCCGAGAAGGAACTCTTTATCTTCAGTCATCCGCGTTTATCGATTTCGAGACCGAATCTGAAGTTGTCTTGACGATCACCGCAACGGACAACGGAACGACTCCGCTCGCAACCTCCAAAACATACGTCATCACGGTAATCGACCAAAATGAATTTTTCCCGACGCTCACTACTCAAGACTTCTTGATCCCTTACGCGCGGGTTGACAATCAGCTTCTCGGTACGGTGTTTGCCACCGATCAAGATACAAAACAGACCGTTCAGTACAGAGTGCAGCAAGACGACGCCGGAATATTCGAAGTCGATAGCTCCGGCGGGCAAGTGCGGCTGAAATCGGGTGCACAAGTGAATGCAACCAACTACCGCTTGTACTTGGCGGCCTACGATAACGGAGCTCCCTCAAACTCCCGCGTCGTATTGTTTAATGTCAGCGTAGAAATTCCGAACCTCTTCGCGCCGCTTGTAACCAGCGGTAAGAATTTGGCTGTCCCAGAAAACTCTTTGCCAGGAACGTTAGTCGGAACTGTGGTCGCTGGCGACGCTGATGGCGATACCAACCTCCGCTTTTCGCTGAACGCACCCCAGTTCCGGATTGACGCGACGTCCGGGCGAATCACCGTAGCTAGTGCTGCCCAACTCAATTTCGAGTCGCAGGCAAGCTACGTTGTACAAGTGGGCGTTACCGACAGCGGCAGCCCCGCGCGTTCTTCCACGCAAGCGATTACGATTGCGATTGAGGATCGCAACGACCCACCACAGGCCATCGCTTTGTCCAATTCCAAGGTTCCCACCTTGCAGAAGGGGCTGCAAATTTC
>JBBQRC010000649.1:0-3700 GCA_038215215.1 Pirellulales bacterium | reverse complement strand
GGCGAAAAATAATCGCGGCAAGCATGTTTGTTCCGGTACGTCGTCGTCCCTAGATAAGATACCTTGCTGATTTCCTCTCACCTTGCACTCTGCCCGGCTATGCCTGCGACGCAGGGCGAGGAAACGAAGGCAGTAACTTGTTTTGAGACGAAGCCTGAGTTAAATTCTTGTAGTAGAGTAGTTGAGAGAGCTTTTTGTACCATCACGAAACCTTAAGGCAGATAAGATGCAGCGACTATTCATTACAACGGCACTGTTTTCACTAGCACTTCTGGTAACCAGTGATGCGGCCTCAGCCGAACAATATACGCGTCAAATCAATGGCAAGACGGTTGTCGTGCATACCAACCCTTTGCCTGTCGTTGTGCACAGAATCTTGCCACCCTATCTCGGTAAACACGTTACCCAAAGAAGCGTGAGCAATGGCCGAGCGACTAGAGGATCACGGTAGCGCGGGCTGGTCACTCACATGCAGGTAGACTCTGCAAATGCTCGCGCAATATACGTTGCACTTCCTGGATCACACCCGAATCTTTGTGCAAGCGACCATGCGTCGTTGGAACAAAAAACTCGCTCTGGGCTCGGTATTCGCGGGCACTTTCGACTGGTACGATGCTGTCGGAGCGGCCGAGCTGAAGAGTTACACAACCGTCGCCGATCACCGAATGCATCTGCACCCGCTGGGGGTCAATATTCAACCTCGATACCGCTTGCAGTAGCTCGCTGTTGGGCTCGAGTAGATCGAGGCTAGTTGGAATCCGCCGCTCCGTTTCGGGGCTGAACACACCCGGGTTGCACGCAATCAATTGTTGATACGCCTGGCGATACTCTTCCGGTAACTTGACGAGTACGGACGCAAACCGACCGATACTGCGTCTGGCGAAGGCGGAGCCTTGGTGTGGCGTACCGATAAACACTACCCTCGCAATGTCTGGCGACGCTTCGAAAAAGAAGGATTCTCGGATAGTTTCACGCACAAACGGGGGGATATAAACATTTTCAAACGGCTGATTCGCGGCGGCCCGCCACAATGCGTCTCCGCTGGTCGTGATCTGCAGCTTGGCGATCAATCCACCCATGCTGTGACCTACCAGTACCATGTTGGAAAAGTATGGATCCTGGCGGTTGGGATCGTAAAGCTCTCGGGCACGATTGAGTTGCTTGCGCAAGGCAGCACCGCTAGCGAAAAAGGAGCGCCCGGTTGGATATTCGTATACCCAGATTTGATATCGCTGTATAAACCCGGGTTGCGCTCGCAATTCGTTGACCATTTCCACCCAAGTGAACGGGTCCGACAGCAAGCCGTGGATCAGCACCAACGGGATTTTGCGTGACTGATACGGCTCCAAGAAGTACAAGCGGCTTTCGCTTTCATTCCCGATGGGATTGATAAAATCGGCTAGTATCGTCCTACTCTGCCCTTTCAGTCCGAAAACAAGTGGAGCTGACAGGTCTTTGGCAATGGGTTCGGCACAACCAACCCTTCGATCAACTCGCAGTGGGTCGTACAACTCGAGCGCAAACGGCGCCCCAGCTGCAATCGGCGTGGAGTTTATCGCTGCAGCAGATCCGGCCTCGGCGTAGGGGACATGATCAACTGCCCCATCTTGCTCCAGAGATTCAACCTGCTGTGCGCGTAGGCAAAGCGTCGCCGCAAAGTTCTGTTTTTTTGGTCTGAAGGGATCGCCACTGCGATTGGGCGTAGTGACGACCAACGGAATGCCTGCGCCACCACAGCGATGAAAGCTTCGAATAGCGTTGGTCCGATAGTCGCCGACCGGCGCCAAGCGGTCGAATTCATTATCTTTCCAAACGAAACCGTAGTGCTCTACCGGTATCGTACGGCGTACTCCCTGCCAATACACAACCAAGCCTGTCCTCGGATCGAATCGGCGAAAATCCTGGCCCGAGACCACAAGTTTTTTCAATGCCGATTGATGAAGCAGTCGCGCAGGGCAGCTCTCGTTAGTACATCTACACGCTTGCCCCGCTTCGACTGCGGCGGAAAAGAACAGATCAACACACGCATCCTCGCAGGCATGTTCGTGTCGCAATGCTTCATCGTAGAGCTGCCGAGCTTGGGAACTCGGACTACAGAAATGCTCGAGCACTGGCGGCCGAGCGCGGACAGATTTCGGTTCGCGCCACCTGACGCGTGTCGCCAGACAACCCGATTGGAATAGGGCCAAGCACACACACAGCAGTCGACTACAAAGCATTGTGAACTTGGCGGAAACAGTCACAGCATCATGTCCGATGGCTGCAGCGTCACGTCATCCGTGGCACTAACGACTGCGCGTATTGAGGATAACCAGGTTCCTTCGGAAGATGGCGTAGCCAATGTCTACCGTATGACCAGTTAATTCGGCATTCCAAAAGGCTGGGATAAACTTTCGCCAAAGATACCGAGTGGCGCAGTTAGTGAGGCTGTAAGGGCACCGGTCGTTCTTAGGTTTGTTTCGGAGTAGCCTTTCCCTTATAACTCACCGCACTCTCCATGTGCGTTAGCATCCAAGCCCCCGCGTACTTCCACCAGCAGAGCGGCTAGACTGCGCTGGTGGCCAATTTGATGCAGCCCTATGACCTTTGTGTCGTCGCGTTGGTGAAGCGAGATTGAAGGTGACCGTAAAAGCTCAATAACCCAGGTTGGGCTGTTTGCGGCTCGAACCACTTTGGTCCGTCGGAGCAATTCCTCCACCATCTGGGATAGAAATCTCTTCCACAACGGCGGCTGGATTGCTGAGGGGTTGCGTCCGCGCAGCAGCATTTGCGAAGTCCGGTCTAGCGCCTGTCTGCAAAGCTTCCCAAGGTTTGGGATAGTAGTAAGTCTTGTACATGGGCGGTTGGTGATGTAGACCGTAGTTGCCTGCGCAGTAATTTTCCTGCCAAGACATGGCCTCCTGGCTCGTTCGCGACACGGTATAGGCCATGAGTCCGCCAAGAAAGCGTGGACGGTTGTAGCGAGCGCGATATTCGGTCGTATTTTCGTAGAACGGACGCGGTAGAATGTCGGGTCGCGGATCATTGGTGTGTACCAAAGTGGGCCGTTCACCAGCCTGGACTACACCGGCTGAAATCACCATACCAAGCAGACATGCCGACGACAAATTAAAAATACGCATCGCGATTCCGTTCGCAGAAGAGTATTGAATCAAGAGTGTTGCGCTGTTGAATGATTCGGAAAGTTGGCGGTCGTTCATCAAACGATTCGACCCTTTCACTACGCTCCGCGACGGTGAGGTACTTGTTGGTTCCGCTCGTGCGTTTCGTAACGATTATCCGATGCGCTGAAAAGCGGGGAACGCGATTGCATGCTAGAATGGAGGTCTGAGTGTTTGCACCCACTTAAAGGGATGTTTTCCATGCTACGTCAATGCATAGCTTTCGTGACACTTTCGACGATTATCTGCGCGATGAATTTTAACTCAGTGCTAGCACAGGTCGGTTTACCTCCATTGTACAGCTTCGAGTCGGCCCGCGAGCAGCTAATTAATGAAGTCCTAATTCCCGGCGGAGTTACCGACTTAAGTGTCTTGAATGCCATTCGCGCGACACCCCGTCATGAGTTCGTCTCGCGCAGCCAGCAGGCGGAAGCCTATTACGATCGCGCGCTGCCGATCGGCTCCTCGCAGACGATCAGCAGCCCTTACATCGTGGCCATCATGACGCAAGAATTAAAGTTGGAACCGCAACACAAGGT
>JBBQRC010000648.1:0-3706 GCA_038215215.1 Pirellulales bacterium | reverse complement strand
GCCAACCCGGCGCTGGGGGCGGCGTCAGACCGCCTGGTACGCTACGGCGGGAGTTCGGTGCTGGCGGAGACGACGGAGATTTATGGGGCTGAGCATTTGCTGACACGCCGCGCACGGTCACGCGCAGTTGCTGAGAAACTGCTCGAGCGGATCGAATGGTGGAAGTGGTATTGCGCTAACTATGGTGAAGAATTCGATAGCAATCCCTCCGTGGGAAACAAAGCGGGTGGTTTAACTACGATCACCGAAAAATCGCTAGGCGCTGTGGCCAAGGGTGGCTCCACTGCACTGGAGGCTGTCTATGAATACGCCGAGCCGATTGATCGGGCTGGCTTCGTCGTCATGGACAGCCCAGGCTTCGATCCTGCCAGCGTGACAGGTATGGCGGCCAGCGGCGCGAATCTGATTGCCTTCACCACAGGGCGCGGCAGTTGCTTCGGCTTCAAGCCTGTCCCCAGTTTCAAGATCGCCTCCAACTCTCATTTATTCAATCGCATGCGCGAAGATATGGACTTTAACGCCGGAAAAGTACTCGAAGGCCACAGCATTCAAGAAGTGGGGCACGAACTTTTCTTACGCCTGCTCGACACTGCCAGCGGTGAAAAAACCTGCAGTGAAGTACTCGGTATCGGCGACGAGGAATTTGTGCCGTGGCAAGTTGGCCCCGTTCTTTAACTAATTCAATCGGTTGCACCAGGTACTCGGTGACGGCTGAAACTTCAACCTCTGGAACTCCACAATGCGATATAACTTGGCAACCGCCGTTTGTATCATCTTCAGTCTCTCGTGCCTCTCGGTGACCAGCGCTCAAAACGCGAAGATTGGAACTTATGATCGGGCCGGAAACGTGAAACAATCTCGCAGTGTCACGTATGCGGCGCATGGTATGGCCGCCACCAGCGATCTCCGTTCGACGCAGGCCGCAGTCGATATTCTCAAAGCGGGAGGGAGCGCGGTTGACGCGGCGATTGCCGCCAATGCGGTGCTGGGGGTGGTCGAGCCGATGAGCTGTGGTATTGGCGGCGATTTATTCTCCATTTGCTGGTCCGCTGCGGACGGCAAACTCACGGGACTTAATGCCAGTGGTCGTGCGCCGCAATTGGCCACATTGGCCGAGTTCCAACGACGCGAGCTGACGGAGATTCCGACTTATGGACCGCTCGCGTGGTCCGTCCCCGGTTGTGTCGCTGGTTGGCAGGATATGCATGCCAAGTATGGCAAGCTCCCCTGGGCAGAACTCTTTCAGCCCGCCATACAGCTCGCCGAAGAAGGCTTTCCCGTGGCCCCTGTTATTGCCGGTTACTGGAAAGCGTCAGAAAAGAAATTGCATGAAAATCCGCAGGCAAGCGCTACATTCTTGATCGATGGTCAAGCCCCGCGTGAAGGTGACATCTTCCGTAATCCCCAATTGGCTGCGACCTACCGCAAGATTGCTGAACAAGGGAGCGCGATCTTTTATCAAGGCGAATTGGCGGTTGCTATCGATCGCTACAGCCAATCGGTGGATGGCGGCTTGATCAGGTTGGCGGATCTGCAAGCGCATACCAACGAATGGATTGAGCCCGTGTCGACCAACTACCGCGGCTATGACGTCTGGGAACTGCCACCCAACGGTCAAGGCATCGCGGCGCTGCAAATGCTGAACGTGATCGAGCGTCACGACGTGCGCGGCATGGGCTGGGGTTCGCCTGACTGGTCACATTTGTTCATCGAATCGAAAAAACTGGCTTTCGCAGACCGGGCTAAATTTTACGCCGACATGCGCATGGCGGATGTGCCGCTGCAGCCCTTGATCTCCAAGTCTTATGCGGCCAAACGCGACCAACTCATTGACCCACACAAAGCCCTAACCACCGTGCCAGCAGGCGATCCGAAACTCGTTCACGGCGACACCATTTATTTGTGCGTGGTGGATCAAGATCGTAACTGCTGTTCGCTGATTCAAAGCAATTATCATGGTTTTGGAAGCCAATTGGTGGCTGGTGAACTGGGATTCGCACTCCAAAATCGCGGTGCACTTTTTGCGCTCGATGAACGACACCTCAATTGCCTCGCACCAGGCAAGCGACCATTCCATACGATTATCCCGGCGATGGTAACCAAAGAGGGACGTCCCGAATTGGTGTTTGGGGTCATGGGGGGCGACATGCAACCTCAGGGGCATGTGCAGGTGCTGACGAACTGGATTGATTTTGATATGAACATTCAGATGGCAGGCGATGCGGCCCGCCTGCGCCATGAGGGTAGTGCTTCGCCAACAGGAACCGCAGAAGAAGCGGGAGGTGGAACCGTCTTCGTCGAATCAGGCATCCCAGCGAAAACAGTTGAGTCGCTGCGGTCCAAAGGTCATACTGTCAAAACGGGTGGTAGCTTTGGCGGCTATCAGGCGATTTTGATCGATTGGCAGCGCGGAATCCTGCACGGCGCGACAGAAGCGCGGAAAGATGGAGCGGCGCTTGGTTATTAACTAGGCACTATCGTGTGCCGTAAAACTACTTTGGGGAGTTACTGATGAATGAGCTCACACGCCGCGATTTTCAGCGGCAAGGGATCGGGGCACTGCTGACTTGGTCGTTGCTGGACACACTCTTCTCACGCGATGCTTTTGCACAGGAAATCAAGCCGCTGGCGGCCCAGTGGCTCGCTGAGCTCAACACGTGGAGCCAGGATCTAAAGGGCAAGCGGCTTGATCCACTGCAATGGCAAAGTAAAGTGGAGGAATTGTACGCGACCGTAGATCTGCCCGACTTGCTCAAGTTTTTAGACTTCGACAAATTGGCCAAGCCCGCCAAAGCGAACGGTCGCGGCGAGACCAGTTTAAAAGCCACTTTGCCGCAGGTCGAAGGGTTGCCCACCGATCTGGTCTTTGGTCATCAGATCTTTGTGCTGGATAAGGATCGGTCTGTGGTACCCCATGGCCACGACAACATGGCGACCGCGTTTCTGATTCTCAAAGGAGACTTTCACGGCAGACACTATGACCGCCTCGAAGATACCGCCGCTCACATGATCATTACGCCCACGATCGATCGCGATTTCGGTCCCGGCGGTTGCTCGACGGTCACTGACATCAAAGACAACGTACATTGGTTCAAGGCCAAAACGGACGCAGCCTTCATTTTTAATATTCACGTGATGAGCGTTAAACCCGGTCGCACGGGGCGCGTTTACATTGATCCCGACGGCGAAAAAATGACGGGTGGCCGTATCAAGGTTCGCAAAATCAACCATCAAGAAGCCGTCAAAATGTACGGCTGAGTTTTTTTCTGCCTCAACGTGACTGCTCGGTCCTCGCAGTAAGCACCTCTGCAGAAGTTTCTACGTTTAACCGCGTGCCCATCGAGCCGCGATTGTGCCGAAAAACGCGGGGCGATGCCCACGCGGTTAAACAACGTGATGCCAGATAACTTATGCCGAGGTGCTTAACCCTGGAAAAAGCAATATGACCCAACAAAAACGCCGCGTCGGATGACGCGGCGTTGTGTGGTTGAGAGTAGTGACTCGCAGTAGACCGTTAGTCGTTCTGAGTGGGAGCCGGTCCGATGAGTGGACCAGCGCCGCCCAGGCCGCCCTTGAGCTCTTGAGGCTGTTTGGCCTCTTGCTTGGCTGCTTCTTTGGCTTCGGCGGCAGCAGCCGCTTCTTCCTGTTCAACAGCCCAGTCAACGCGTTTACGCGACAAGCCAATCTTCCGCTCGTCGATGTCGAC
>JBBQRC010000647.1:0-3708 GCA_038215215.1 Pirellulales bacterium | reverse complement strand
CGGCTCGGTTGGGCTCATGGAGCACTGCTGACGACTTTCCCTGGGGATGTGACCATGGCCAAGTTACCGGAAGTCGAAGCGCTGGCGTCGGGTGGTTCGGCGCGGGTGCAGCGTTAGGGAGTTGCGAGCATTCGAAGAACTCGGCAACGTGTGATAATCGAACTAAGCGGAGAATTTGATGGATTTGCAAATAGCGATCGATGTAGTGTCGCGGATCGTTCACGTTTCAACGGCGATCGCGTTGGTGGGCGGTACGGTGTTCATGCTTTTTGTGCTGTTGCCGGCCACCAAGGAATTGTCCGACGCAGAACATGACAAACTACGTGTATCCGTCAATCGCATCTGGAAGCGATTTGTTCACATCGGCATCGCCCTATTCTTAGTCACTGGGTTCTACAATTTCTTTCGCGCACTTCCCGATCACAAAGGGGATGGTCTTTATCACGCCCTGATCGGAACGAAGATCATTTTAGCCTTCGTGATTTTCTTCATCGCGTCCATTTTGGTGGGCCGCTCGGATCGGTTCGAGGGGATGCGGAAAGGTCGCGAAAAGTGGCTTAAGGTAATAGTCTTGCTGGCCGCAATCGTGGTGGCGATGTCGGGTTTCGTCAAGGTTCGAGGTGGCAAGATAATCCCTGCTGAGGCGGCACCAGCGGTCGATTCCGTACCGATCGCTAGCGATTCACCAGCCACGCCATGAATTCATGTTGGCAGGCGGCCAACTGATTCAAAGGACCCGCACTGGGAATGAGATCCAAGTAGCTCATCGGCTGCTCGGAATGCAAATGATCGGCGGCAATGGGAAAGACCTCTAGGCCTTGGGCCTTCGCCAGACGCATGGCGCGCGGCAAGTGTAAAGCGCTGGTAAGCAGTCCGATACGGCCGTCCTTGAATTGCGACTTTTTCTGCTTCAAGCTCTGAAGTTCCTCAAAGGTGTTCTTGCCATGCAACGTGTCGATGGCTGATGCTGGAATCTGGAGCCTTGTCCAAAGTTCGATGGTTTGCTCACGCGGCGAGGTCAAATCCTTCGATATGCCGGGGGAAGCATCACCCGTTGTAATCAGTTGTTGTGTGTGGCCTTGTAGATACAGTTGCGCAGCGTAGAGCACCCGATCTCCGGCTCCGGCCACTTCGGCACGCCACGGTCCTTGGTGGGTGCCACCTCCGAGGACTACGATTGCGTCCAGTGGCGGATGACTTTCCGGACGAAAACTCTCGACGCTCGACTCAAGTCGCCACACGCACCAGCCACACAGCGGACTTGTTGTGAACAGCATGAATAACAGCCAAGCCACGGCGGGAACGATCACTTTGGTCAGCTGCCGCGCCGGCCACGCGGAATTGTTCAGGTTCGACTGAACAGGGTTCCTCGGCGCCGTCGCCAGTTGATTCGGATTCGATCGATGTCGGCGTTCGCGCAGGAAACCGGCAATGGCTTGGCTACAAATCTGGAGCGTCCAATTGGTAAAGACCAGCCAAAAGACGCCGATCGGCTGCAGGAGGCGAATGATGGATTTCTCCGCACCGCTTTTACCGCCGCTCAGCCAACCGCCTAGCACAACCAGAAACGCCAGCGCGACGACGCCGATAAAAAGGGGGCGCCAGTGGACGTTACCAGCCACGGCAGGGGTGGCCACGCCAGGGGCGGCTATGGTGGGCGAGGGATCGCTGGTTGGACATTCTTCCAGGCCAGCCGGTGAGCGATGTTTCTGATGCATGCGGTTTTTCCGACGGTGAATCACTGTGCTGTGCTGGCAGAATGAGGGGAAATCAAAACGGTAACTTACCATTTTCCAACGTTATCTGCTGTATCATGAGAGGAGCGACAAAGGCGAGTTCGTTGGGAGAGTTGGCGAAAGTTAGGCGGTGCGATGATCTTGAGCAAATTTGGGCAACCGGCAATGTGGCTTGTGTGGCTAGTGACTGCCGCTATCAGTTTCGCGGTCGATACACAGGTCGATTATGTACAGCAAGTTAAGCCGTTGCTGCGCGATCGCTGTTACTCGTGCCACGGTGGGCTCAAACAAGAGAGCGGTCTTCGCTTGGACACCGTCGAGCTCATGCTGCGCGGTGGCGACTCAGGGGCCGTAGTTTCCCGCGATGCGATTGACGAAAGCGAATTGATCAAACGCGTGTCAACCGCCGATCTTAGTGCGCGGATGCCGCCAGAACACGAAGGGGAACCTCTCACCAAAGTACAGGTCGACGCGCTGCGGCAGTGGCTTGCCGCAGGCGCAACGGGACCTGCCGGCGAAGTTCCCGAAGCGGATCCGCGACAACATTGGGCTTTTCAACCTATCGTCCGGCCTCCCGTTCCGCCGGCGGAATCGCCCTGGGTGAGAAATCCTATCGATGCGTTCTTAGCAGCCCGACATCGCGAACAAGGTTTGTTCCCTCAACCCGAAGCGCCTAGCCTGGTGTTGCTGCGTCGGTTGTACATTGACCTAGTCGGAGTGCCACCGAGTGAAGCCGAAATCGCCCGTTTCGAAAGTCTTCCGGTATGCGATCGTTATGAACTTACCGTGGAACGCTTGCTAGAAGATCCGCGACACGGCGAGCGCTGGGCGCGTCACTGGATGGATATCTGGCGTTATAGCGATTGGTGGGGCTTGGGCGAACAACTACGAAACAGTCAGAAACATATCTGGCATTGGCGCGATTGGATCGTCGAATCGCTGAATGCAGACACCCCTTACGATGAAATGGTGCGGCTGATGTTAGCCGCCGACGAAACGCATCCCAACGATTTGAACAAGTTGCGTGCCACAGGCTTCCTTGCCAGGAACTACTTTCTCTTCAATCGTCCACAGTGGATGGAAGAAACGGTGGAGCATGTTAGCAAAGGATTCATGGGCCTGACGATGAACTGCGCCAAGTGCCACGACCACAAATTCGATCCCTTAGAGCAAGCAGATTTCTATCGACTTCGCGCCTTTTTTGAACCCTATCACGCGCGCCTGGATATGGTCCCGGGCGAAGCAGATTTTTCCAAGGACGCCATTCCACGTGCCTACGATCGGGACTTGGAGTCGCCAACGTATCTCTATATTCGTGGCGACGAAAAAAACGCGGATACCTCCAAAGTGATCGTGCCGGCGGTGCCAGCCGTCCTCGCCCTCGATGAACTGAGAATTGAACCCGTGACCCTGCCAGATGATGCTTGGCAACCGGGACGTAGGACCTGGGTGGTAGAGAATCTTTTGGCGGTCGCGCAGCAGCAAATTGCCACGGCCGAAGGACAGCAACGTCAATTACAACAAAAGCTGGTCGACAGTGGTAGCAGCCATCCGCCAAGCCCCGCGAGTGCGGTCGCTGAGAATAAAGCTGAATTGCAAGTGGCAGAGGCGGCCCTGCAATTGGCGAAGGCTGAATACGAGAGCGTTAAGCGGCGCGCTGCAGCTCAAGACGCCGGCGACAGCGTCGATAACAAGTCACCTGATTCGTTTTGCGTGATGGCCATTCAGGCCCAGCGGGCCGCTCAGGTCGCCAAAGAGACGCATGCCGTTGCGATTGCAGAGCAGGCAGTCCTGCGTGCGCCCGACGACAAGCGAGAAGCCGCCAACAAAGCGTTAACTGCAGCTCGCGAATCGCTCACCAAAGCGACTTCCGTGGCGGAGGCGGAAGTTCTCTCCACAGACCGAATCACCCCACTCGTTGGCGCCCAGTGGACGCCAACGCGATTCTTCAACTCCGGCAAAGATGACCCTG
>JBBQRC010000646.1:0-3717 GCA_038215215.1 Pirellulales bacterium | reverse complement strand
TACGTACTCATCACGCTCCGCGTGATGGTTCCAAGCACCGCAATCCTAAAATTAGAGTTTGACGGGCCACTAGTAGCGAATCATGCAGTACAGGGCACGTACGCCATCGCGCCAACCGATCTTTTTCCCTTCATTAAACCCGCGGCGGTGATAGCGGATTGGGCGTTCATAAAAGCGCACGTTTAGTTTTGCGAGTTTCACGGTCAATTCAATTTCGATCCCAAAGCGATTCTCTCGCAAGTTTGGCGCCAACTTCTGAATCAAATCGCGGCGAATGACCTTGTAACAGGTTTCAACGTCGCTGAGGTACAAACCAGTCCGCAAGTTCGTCAACCGCGTGATCCAGCGGTTGACGAACACATGCCACAGTGGTGGTACCTGGCGGTCATGGTGTCCATAACGCGTGCCGTAAACCACGTCCGCTTCACCTTCAACAATCGGTTGCACCAGAAAACGAAAGTCATCGGGATCGTACTCGAGGTCGGCATCTTGAACCACAACGGCCGTACCTGTGGCTTGCTGAAAGCCGGTCCTTAACGCGGCCCCTTTGCCGCGATTAATATCATGGAAAATGATGCGCAGATCGTCCGTTTTTGGCAGTAGTTCTAGTTTTTCTCGAGTTCCGTCTTGACTACCATCGTCGACCAAAATGATTTCCAGGGGCAAAGCGGTTCGTCTGACCCGTTCGATCACTTCTAGAACTGTGTTCACCTCATTGAATACCGGAATGATCACGCTCAAACGAAAGTCTGTCGGTAAGCTAAAGATTCCCAGTCGTCGACATACGTCGTCCGTTAGGACTTGTCCCAAACGGGTGCTTTGCAAATTGTCTAGCTGTAGGCGATCGTTACTGCCAACTTGCTGAGGCTGCGGACTACCGAAGGTATGCAAGGCACTTATCCAAATATCATTGTGGAAAAAATGTCAATAACTGCTTGACAAGACGGTCGACAATCCGCACAATCCAAACCTTCAGACGCAAAGCGAGATCTCAATACGGCTGACCTTTTCCTCTCACTGACAACTCATCAGGCTCAGGCGACCCTTCAGACTCAGGCCATGTGGCTGCCGCCACGGAAGACTGAGGCCATGTGGCTGCCGCCACTGAGCTTAACGAACAGAGGCGGAGCACGCTACATCCTGCCACGGTACCATACGAACTAATGTGTTGATTGACTGCCGCTGTACGATACAGCTCGCAAATCCGCTACGTTTTTCCTTTTACTGAGCGTTGCCTAAGTTCCAACAGGTGTCAAATCATCGGTAATGGCATGGACGGTCTGCGGCTAGGGATGGCCACTTTGATTTGATGATCTTCACGGACGGTTTCGGGGGCGAATTTATCTAGGTATTGGCTCAGCAGCAATGATGCTGACAAGCGGCAGGATGCCGCTTTTTTCTTACTCTTTGGTTTTCCGCGCATTAATAAAGGTCCGCCGCGAAGGATTAGTCGAAGAACCGTCATGGCGTCCAGCGGCAAATCGTTTTGCAAGCAACCGGGAAATGTGCTAACTTAAATTCTCCCAAAGAATGCGCAGCAAGTCACGTTATCTGCTTGCGTCGCTTGGGGCTTGTACGTCAAAATACAATTACGCCAGCTACCGCCTCCCGCGGGTCCGCTTTAAGGCGTCCCGCCTTGAACTCCCTCCTAGCAACTCCCTACCAGGCACGGTGTCACCATGCTGACGATTTTCGGCAGTTCAGGTCGCTACTGCGACGGGCTCTCGCGACGAAGCTTCCTAACGATAGGCGGGTTGACCTTCGGCGCCGGTGGTTTCGGCTTGGCCGATCTGTTGCGAGCCGAATCGAAGCAAGCCACAGAACCGTCGTCGAGCGGTCTTGGTCACAAAGCGGTGATCAATATCTTTCTGGCTGGAGGTCCGCCTCACCAAGATATGTGGGAGATCAAAACGGAAGCTCCGTCTGAGGTACGTGGCGAGTTTCGCCCCATTCCGACGAATGTTCCCGGCATTCAGATCTGTGAGGTCTTTCCTAAACTCGCCCGGATGATGGACAAAGCGGTCGTTCTGCGGGCCGTGGTCGGCTGCAAGGATCGCCATGAAGCGTCCCAATGCATGACCGGTTGGTTTCCTGACGATTTGAAAGTCATTGGCGGACGACCATCCATTGGCGCTTCCATTTCAAAGTTGCGCGGGCCGGTCGATGCTTCGGTCCCTACCAATATTGGGCTGGCTGCCAGAACGCAGCATGGGCCTTGGTCAGACGCGGGAACCGCCGGATTCATTGGTGCAGCTTATTCGCCATTTAAGCCGGATGGTCCAGGTATGGACAACATGAAGCTCAACGGCGTGTCTCTCGAACGATTGCAGGATCGTCGCTCGCTTTTGACCAGTATCGACACACTGCGTCGTGATATCGATGCCAAAGGTACGATGCAGGGGATGGACGCGTTTGGCGAACGGGCGCTGGATGTGTTGACGAGCAGCAAACTTGTCGACGCCCTAGACCTGTCAAAGGAAGATCCAGCCATCGTGGCTCGCTACGGAGATGGTAAGCCGTACAAGTATCAATATGATGGCGCTCCGACTTGCAATGACCATCTGCTCGTCGCCCGGCGTTTGGTCGAGGCTGGAGCGCGATGTGTCAGTCTCAGTTTTGGCCGCTGGGACAGTCATGGACAGAACTTTGATCTCGTTCGGGACCATGGTGGCAAGTTAGATCAATGCCTCAGCGCCCTGATTGATGATCTCGATCAGCGTGGCATTTTGGACGACGTCAGCATTGTGGTTTGGGGTGAGTTTGGCCGCACCCCTAAGATCAATAACAATGCCGGACGCGATCACTGGTCGAACGTCAGCTGCGCCTTCCTGGCAGGGGGTGGAATGCGGACCGGCCAAGCCATCGGCGCTACCAATCGCATGGGAGAGAGTGCTGTCGAGCGTCCCGTTCACATGCAGGAAGTCATTGCTACCCTGTACCACAACCTAGGCATTGATACATCCTCCACTACTCTTATCGACCCCACCGGACGTCCTCAGTATTTGGTCGATCACCTGCCGATCGCCGAATTAATTTAACCGCCCTTGATTCCCGCCTCATTTAGCCCACCCTACCTATAAGATTCGCAAGTTATGCACGAGCTGTATAAAGCACCTAGCGGTTTAGCAGTGGTCCGACTCTTCGCACTCGCTTGCGTGGCGGCAAGTTGCCTGAGCCACATGCCGGCGAGTTTTCTGCTGGCGACGGAGCCCGATATCAACCGCCCGCTTGAATCAGAGCTCATTAAGGCGGTGCAGCTTGCATTCGAAACGTCGACGCCTGGCAGCGAGAATTCCGGCATTGAATTGCGTGGTGGTGACGCACGTTGGCAAGTGCAGTTGACGGCTACGGACGCCGCCGGCCAAGCTTTTGACGTGTCGCGATTGGCAACTATTACAGTTGAGCCCGCGGAGTTGGCTGTTATCGACAGCACCGGTTTGGTCACCCCACTAGCCAACGGTCAGGGACGGATTTTGGGGACGTTTAAAGACGCTCCGCCCGTTGCATTGGCCTTAGCGGTCGTTGGCATGGACACCATCGAACCGGTCAGTTTTCCCAATCAGGTCGTGCCGATCTTTACCAAACTAGGCTGCAATGGTGGTGGTTGTCACGGCAAAGCCGCTGGTCAAAACGGCTTCAAACTATCTCTGCTGGGCTTTGAACCACGCGAAGATTACGAGCACTTGATCAACGAATCGCGGGGGCGACGGTTGTTCC
>JBBQRC010000645.1:0-3731 GCA_038215215.1 Pirellulales bacterium | reverse complement strand
GGCACATCCAGTAGCCACACCCGCGCGATCGGTAGCGGATCGCCAGCCTTTGGATATCGCGTGACTTCAAGTTTTTGTCGCACACTTGTGCTGTCTGAGACCTGGTAACGTAAGACTGAGGTCTGATCGAGTTGCAGAAAGGCAATTTGGCGGCTATCGGGACTCCACCAGAAGGCTTTGAAATTTCCGCGTCCATACAGCTCTTCCTGATAGACCCAATCGAGAATACCGTTGAGCAGCTCGGGAGTACCATCTTGTGTCAGTTGTTTTTGCTCGGTCGACTCGGTATCAACGACCCACAGATTATTGTCACGAACAAAGGCGACGAGCTTGCCATCTGGACTCAGCTCAGCCAGTTCTTCGTCCGCCTCGGGCGAATGCGTCAGTTGACGTGCAGCCCCTGTCGCAGCTTCGAAGTAATACAGGTCGCGACGGTGCGGAATCAACGCATGTTTCCAGTCATCCGTAAAGCTGTTTGGAGTCGAGGCTGCCTGAGCCTGCTCGGGTTTAAACGCTTCGAGCTTCGAAAGTTTCTGCGCCAACGTACGGACCTCGTCGATTGGCCTGATTGCGCCAGTAGCTGCGTCCACGGCGAAAACTCCCTCCTCGCGACGGACCACATATTCTGCGCGATCCTTTAACCAACTGGCGCCACGCATTATGCCGCCACCATAGCTCACCGTTTGTTTGGGAAGAAACAAATGTTCAAGCGTTATCTTTTCGCCAGGGTGCACGTGATCTACCGCGACCAGATGATCTGACGCAAGCGGTTGTGTAATTCGAAGGGTGGGGAAAGGCTGATTCACATCCAGGTCTGGATCAAAGAAATTCCAAGCAGCTAAACTATCGTCCGCTGCGGGTTCCAGTAGATAGGCGGCTAACAAGCCCAGCGGCTGCGAGGTCTCTACGATAAAAGTCCCTGGCGCCAAGGAAGCAGTGGTGTTTGTCGCTTTGACTTCCAACTGCAGCCGCGAATGCCCCTGAAATGGCTTGCCGCGCTGCAAGCTTGTGATGGTGTATTGTTCGACTTCGGTCGTAAATTCGTGACTCAATTGCTTCAGTTGTACGCCATGTTTCCATAAACGGCTGACCGCCCAAGCATGCTGCGGATCGATTGCGTAGGCCGCTGGTAGGAAGGCGAATTTACTGGCCTCTGCGCGATTCCAGAGCTGAACGGTGTAGTCCGTAGGGACGTTGTCCGTAAGCGAAGTGGCGTCGAACGGTGGTCGAGGGAATTTGCCCTCTGCGGTTTGAAAACCTTTGACAATCACTCCATCCAAATAATTGGCCAGTTTCCCATCAAGTGCTAACTGCTGACCTGCGTGTGGCGTCACTGTCGCGCGATCGAGCAGTTCGCGCAGATCGATCGAATAGTCGGCCACAGCCTTAAGCACTTCGCGAACAAACGCGTAAGAAGCATCAATGCGACGTTGATAACTGGCGTAGGAGTAAGACTCCGACAAGATACCAATCCGACCTCGCATTGCCATGTACTCCGTTGCATAGCGTGGCTCGTGTCCGTAGGTTTCCCAGCGTCGGTGATCTGCGTCAAAATTGCCGTAATAGAAAGTTGCAAAGCCAGCGTGCTCCATCTGCTCGGTAACCCTTGGTAGCAACTTGTTGCGCAGCCAGCGATCCGTAATAGGAGGGGTGTTCGGGTTATGAGAGATATCGTAGGTTAGCTCGTAGCCATGCAGCGAGCCGTTTGTAGTGTGGGTATCGATTAGAATGTCAACGTCGTACGTATTAATCGCGGCTACCAAACTGCTCACTTCGGGTGACTCGAGCTTGATGAAGTCGCGATTGAGGTCGAGCCCTTGCGCATTTTCGCGCAGCCCCATGCCGGCAATTGGCCCCGCCTGACCGGGACGATGGAGGATACCGCGTCGTTCATTCCCATCGGCATTAAAATTAGGGACGACGATTAAGCGTAGGGATTGCCACCACTTGTCGCCGTCGGCCAAGGATAGATCACGCATTAATGCCAGAAGTGCCTCTTTGCCGTCACATTCACCGGCGTGAATTCCACCCAACATCAGCACGGTTAACGGCTTGGTTTCGGTTTGCACCTGTGGTTCTATCAACAGTGCCCAAATGGGCCGCCCTTCCACGGTTCGACCGATACTTGTCAACTCGGTCCCTTGCCAACCACTCGCCAAACGTCGCAGAAAAGTCTCGACCTCGGCGGCAGTGGCGGTCGCGGTATAGCCGCTGTTCTCGGCGACGGTTGGGGACGCAGCGCCAACTTCTGGATTGACTGGCGCAGAAGGTGAACTGCTCGAGGGGCTGGCGGCACTCGGAGACGCCGGATCTTGAGCCACTAAAGGACGTACCGTGTGTGCAACACATAAACTGGCGAGCAAAACTGAATAAATACATACCAAGAGCCTTGCGCGGGGTGCACACGGAGAACAGGTTTTCAGGCAACCCCTTTTGATCCGCGGGTGGCCGTGAGGTGGGCTGATGAACAAGTCCAGGACGCGAAAATTCATAAATGCTCTCGTGCTAATGATGACCCATAAAATTTGAGTTTCCGGCGGGCGGCATTCAGGTTGTCGCGTGATTGTACGCCGATCGTATAGTCCTACGCTACAGGCAGACGCATGACTGGCAGACGCATCACAACTCAAAGTTTGTCGTCTGTTGACATTGGTGCCTAGCTTGTTGAAAATGCGACACCCGTTACGCGTCGAATGTGTTGTCGGGGCTGGTGGCGAACTTTTTCAGTCCGAATGCGAGGAAAGCTGACATGGGCTTAGACGCTCAAACGGTCAAGCGTTTGGCTGTTGCGGCGGTCTCAGCCCGCCGCCGAGCCTATGCCCCGTACAGTCATTTTCTGGTGGGGGCAGCGATCCTGACCGAGTGCGGCCAGGTCATCGAAGGCTGCAACGTTGAGAACGCTAGTTACGGTTTGACCATCTGCGCCGAACGCGGCGCCGTGGCGACTGCAATTGCTGCTGGCTTTCGTCAATGGCAGGCGATCGCTATCGCTTCACAGGGAGGGGTAACGCCATGTGGCGCATGTCGGCAAGTGCTGATGGAATTTGGAGCCGATTTGCAAGTGCTGCTGATTGACGCGGAAAGTGGCCAATGTCAAAGCCGTTGCACGCTAGCAGATCTGCTGCCGGGCGCCTTTAAATTTCAGCCAAAACAAACGTAGCTTAGTTTGCAGAAAACATTACCACAGCCTGCGTGGCCTATTGGCATAGCAAGCGATCGCCAATCAAGCGAACTTCTCTTGACTTAGTTTGGCGCAAGGCTAAAACGAAAAACGGTGGTTGATGCCCAGAGCTCGCCAGGACGCACGACGGTGGATGGGAACTCCACTTGGTTGGGTGAGTTCGGATAGTGCTGGGTTTCGAGACAGAGACCACCATGCTTGGGGAATGGGTTGCCGCTGAAGCCGTTCGCGGTATACAACTGGACGCCGGGCTCTGTCGTCAAGCACTCCATGACTCTCCCAGTATGGGGCTCATACACGTGCGCGGCCAACCTTAGTTTTCCGATGTCGCCGGAAACCACAAAATTATGATCATACCCACCCGTCGCTTCATATAAGCTTTTGATGCGTGCTCCTATCTGATGCGGTTGTTGAAAATCAAGCGGTGTATTGACTACCGCTGCTATTTCGCCAGTAGGAATCAGCGACTTGTCGGAGACGGTGTAGGCTGACGACATCAACTGCAGCTCGTGATCGAGAATGTCGTATTGCGGCCCGCGAAGATTGAAGT
>JBBQRC010000644.1:0-3732 GCA_038215215.1 Pirellulales bacterium | reverse complement strand
ATAGTTCACATTGAACTTCTCAAATAAAATACCGAGGACGATGGCGATCAGTCCGACAAATACGGCGGCGATTTTCGCCACGCGAACTTGTTGGTGTTCGGTAAATTTGAACCCGCAGACACTCATCAGCAAGTCATGCGTGACCGCGCCGCTGGAGGCGAGGATCAAGCCGCTGACCGTACCGAGAACCGTCGTGAAGGCGATCGCGGAGATGATGGCGAACAACCATTCGTTGATGCTTTTGGCCAGTAGGGGAGCGGACATATTGCTATCGGTCAGGTCCAGTGCGCCACTGGTCATAGCGCCCAATCCCAGGTAAAGAGTCAGGACGTAAAACAGCCCGATGCTGGCGATACCAATAATGGTGCTTTTGCGTGCCGCCGCTTCATTTTTGACGGTGTAATAGCGAATGAGGATGTGCGGGAGTGAGGCCGTGCCGCAGAAAAGTGCCAACATCAAGGAGAGAAAATTTGCGCGATCCAGCCAATTGGCCCCACGAATGCCTTTAAACATCGGGTGCTCGCCGGGACGCAAGACGCGACTGCCGTCAGTCGGTTTCTGAAAATAGACGGTCGTCTTCGTCTTATCGTCATGTGTGACAACTTCGCTCCCCCACAGGATCACTTTACTCTCGCGCAACACGCCAAAAAATTCAATCGGCCCCAAGGATCCGGTGCTGGTCTTCCCACCCGGCAAGCTTTCCAGGAAGCCCACTGGATGCAGTTCGGGCTCACCCTTTTTCGTACCCTTCTGCTGTCCGTTCACCAGTTCCTGTCCGTTTGCCTTGCGTTGCGTTTGCGCCTCTCGGAGAAAAACTTCCCCTTCCGTGTCCGCAGGCTGTTGGCTGAAGACGTGTGTTTCACCCGTCGCTGTCGCCCGCACAAACTGGCTGGCCTGCCAACCATCGTCTGCGGCCAAGACGACCAGACCACCGGGTAACTCGGCACCCGCAACCAACGACTCGCCAGCAACTGGACCAATCAACTGGAAGTGATGTCCATCCACGCCACCATCTTTTACTTCCAAACCACGCGCCAGTAGCATGAGCGTTAACAAGCCGCTGAACGCGACCAGCAGCGTGCCTTTAATAAATTGCACCCAGGTTGTGGAAACCATGCCCGCCGTAACCACGATCAAGATGACGACTGCACCCACCAGCACCACACCGAACCAATGTGGCCAGCCAAGTAGTGGCCGCACCAACGCACCGGCTCCGACCATTTGTGGTATCAGGTAGAACAGGCTGACGACCAGCGTCGCGATCCCTGCAGAAAGCTTGATGCCGCGCGAATTGAATTTCGCGTCCAAGGCATCTGCAAAAGTGAATTTACCCAGTCGCTTCATGGGCTCCGCAATGACAAACAGCGCTACCACCCAGCCCGCCAAATAGCCGATTGAATATAAAAAACCATCGTAGCCATACGAGGCAATCATGCCGCAGATCCCGAGGAACGAGGCTGCGGAAAGATAATCACCGGCAAAGGCAATGCCATTAACGGCCCAAGGGATTTGGCCGTGAGCTGCAAAATAGCCTGCTGAAGAAGTAGCGCGGCGCCCCAGGTAAAAACTGAGGCTGAGGGTGATTCCCACAAACAACATGAAGATGACGACAGCGATGATCGATGGTTCGTAAATCATGGCCTGCTTCCTGTGCCGCGAGCATCGTCCGAGTTACACAAGAAACCGTAAACAAGTGCAAGCACCAGAGCCAATGCAATGAGTCCAAAACCCCAGAGAATTGCCAAGTTCAATCCGGCAAAAGGGACCCATTCTACCCAATCCGTCGCAAACGCATTGACCAGTACAAAGCCTAGGTAGCACAGGGCATAGATAGAGAATAGCCGTAAGCCGATTCTGGAATTGCGAGCTTGATTCGAAGGTGATTCCACGGGGATTAGCCTTGGCCGGAACGTTTCTACGGGAGAGGGTAAGAATGCGACGCATACTAACTGGAATGCCACTTACAAGCAAGCAGGATGCTCGACAACTGGCGGGTTCCGTTGTCTTGGATGTACTCCTCCGATACTGTAGACTGCACTTTCATTTCTTGATCGTCATGCAAGTAAAGTTCCTCACCAAAAGCCTAAGCCCGGAAAACACGGGCAGTTATCCGTTATTGTTTCCTGACACCGTTGTTTTCTCTCTTCTGACTAAGGGTAATCCGAGAGGGATTTGGGAAATAGCCAAGTGAGATACGCTGTACGATAAGCCAGCAACCGAAGGACGTTTCCTAATCCGAGAGGCTAGCGGGTATTAAGATGAGTCGTTCAAGGTTTAAGATTGACCCATCAGAGGAATTCGTTTCACTGAGCAACGCGCCAATCGTCGAGGCGGTGCTTCAATTCAACGCACCTCCGACGGTCGTATTTCAACAGAATGAACTTAAGGAATTGGTAGCGAAGGAGTTTGCTGGGTACAAGATCCATGACCAAATGCAGCATGAGACTGGATTTCAGAGCTCGGCCGAAGGTAACGTCGCGATGCATCACCGCTCTCAGTGGGACGGCTTTCGCTTGACTTCTGAGGATGGAAAGACGATCTGCCAATGGAAACGCAACTGCCTTGTCGTCAGTCGATTGCAGCCATACGAGACTTGGCCAAAGCTGCTCAGCGCTGCGATGCCCTTCTGGGCGGCTTACCGCAAAGCAGGTGATCCAGCTATCATTGAAGGTATTAGCGTCCGTTTCATTTCGCAGATTCCGCTTAAAGAGAACGAAAAGCCGTCGAAATACGTACAGAAAATACCACCGCCACTCTTGGGCCTTGGTTTGCGTGCCGATGCCTTTTTCCATCAAGACACGATCGAGTTAAAAGGATATCCTTACGAAATCCGACTAATCCGAGCAATGCAACCTGCCGCAGAGAAAACGGGTAGCAAAAGGGTATTGATCGTCGACATTGATGTCTCGACCAAGGAGGCGGTACTGTTTGAGAGTTTGGATCGGACACTGGACGAATTAAGGTACATTAAGAACAAAGTGTTTTTCACATACATGAGAGACGCGGACAAGCACTTCCAATAGAGAACGTTTGCAACATGGCAACAGACCATTCCGGCGCGAGCGACGCCGCACTTTTGATTGAACAAGTTCAAAATCAGATTCTTGACCGATTTAACTCGTCGGTCACTCTGTCTCGTCGTGGCGCTATTGAGTCGGTCTTTGAGGCATGGCAATCGACGGATGAAGGTTGGAAGTCCAACGATGATGAAGTTGCAATAGCGGAGGAAGTCAAAGACGCCTCGATTCGCTTCATTCAGAATCTGCCCCTTGGCTTCCCACAACCAGAGGTTAGTGGCGAACCTGATGGGCACATCAATTTCGAATGGTATCGGTCACCGCGCCGTGTCTTATCCGTAAGTATCGGTCGCGACAGTCGACTCTATTGGGCGGCTCTTGTTGGCACGGAATCACCCCGCGGCAGTGCACGATACATTGCGCGAATCCCCGAAATTGTTCTTGATCAAATCGCCAGGGTATTCGAAGGTGATTGATCCCAACGACATTCCATCCGTCGCCGACAACGAATTGCTAGCGAGGTTCATCCTCAACGGCAATGAAAAACGAGATGATGGAAATGTCAATCATAAACTCTTCATGCCTTACAAGTGGACGGAACCGTCCGTAAATCGGCATCGTGAAGCGTCTATAGAGGAAACATGGTCTATAGGTTTGGATATTGCTTCCCAGCGTAACAAGACGCTTTATGGACTGGCCAATATTCGGGCCAGAA
>JBBQRC010000643.1:0-3740 GCA_038215215.1 Pirellulales bacterium | reverse complement strand
CAGAACGGTCGCAATCGCGATGCCCATGCCGGCTGGCAAGTAGTACTCGCCGAGTTGCATGGGACGCTTCAGCTTGCGCAACGTCTCGGTCACGATCGGATGAATGCGCAGCGTTTCCTGCACGACCGCTTTTAAGTAAGGTGCTGACGCCATGGCAGCCGGTGGTTCGTTGGGTATTTCGCTCAGTTCCTGACGTAGTTTGTGCAGTGTTTCAGGATTTCGATGCAGATGATAGATGGCCCAAGTCAGCGACAGGGCGGTCGTCTCGTGGCCAGCAAAAAGAAAAGTCATCAGTTCGGAATGAATATGCTCGCGCGTGATCGGCTCGCCATCTTCGTACTTCGATGCGCACAAGATGGCCAAAATATCATCACTGGGTTCTGGCCGTGATTGTCGCTGAACGATGATGCGATCCAGCAGATCGAATAGTTTGGCGCGCGCGGCCAAGAAACGATCCCAGGGGCTCCAGCCCCACAGCGAAACATGCGTCTTGCGCGAAAAGAATAGCAGCGGATTGCTCTTGGCCACCACGTCGCGGCTGGCTTCCATAAGACGATGTGCATTCTCTGAGTCGTGGCCGCCAAAAATGGTTCGCACAATCGTCTCAAGCGAGATATCAGTCATCATCTCAAGCGTCATTATTATGCCAGCGGGCCGGCTACGCGCGCGGTGCGATACGAGCTGTTCTGCGGCGATGCGTTTCATGGTTGAGCCATACTCTTTCATACGGTCGCCGTGAAACATCGGCGTCATCAAACGGCGTTCCCGACGGTGCGATTCCCCCTCGAGAATCAACATCGAGCCGCTTCCCATCATCGGAATGATCGTAGGTGTCGCAAATGGAGCGTAAATATCAGGATCTTGACCATGTACGACGCGAAGCAGATCTTCGCGGCCCGTGACGACCACTGGTCCGTTGAGCGCGTTGAGCAAAAAAGGATCGCCATACTGTTGAACCCAACCTTCCAGAGCAGAGCGCGGGTCGCGAATCAGCTTCAACGTGGGCAACCATGAACCCGGTGGGCCTGTGGGTAATCGAAACGCGGGCTGAGCCGATGGGCTTGCTGTATCATCGTGGTTAGGAACCATTTCTGTGGCCATGTTGTTTGTTCAAATAGGGCTCGCAACTTCAAACAGTCTTCAGAAGATCACGAAGGACTTGGCCATGAACATCCGTTAATCGGTGGTCACGCCCGCCGTAACGAAAGGTCAGACGTTCGTGGTCGACGCCCAGTTGATGCAGGATCGTTGCGTGGATGTCATGCACTGTGACAGGATCGACGATCGCGTTGGTGCCAAACTCATCGGTCTCGCCGTAAGTGACACCGCCACGGAATCCCCCTCCCGCCATAGAAATCGTGTAGCCGCTAACATGATGATCTCGGCCTGTGATTTCGTTGATCCCGTTGACCGCCGGCGTGCGTCCCATCTCACCAGCCCACAGCACAATCGTCTCGTCCAACAAGCCGCGTTGATGGAGATCCTGAATCAATGCGGCCACCGATTGATCGGTGACGCGGGCGTTCTTCTCATGATTTAGCTTTAGATGTGAGTGTTGATCCCAGGGCGAATTATTACCGTCGAAGCTGGGGCAAGTGATCTCGACAAAGCGCACACCGGCCTCAACCAAACGTCTAGCGCGCAATACCTGAGTCGCATAAAACCGTTGGTGTTCATCGGTTGAATTCACACCATACATGTTTTTAATGTATTCAGTTTCCTTGCTCAGGTCGGCGAGTTCTGGCACTTCGCTCTGCATCCGAAACGCGGTTTCATAGTTGGCAATGGCGGCTTCGATGATCGGCGGTTCCGATACCGTGGCCGCAAACGATTGGTCGGCTTGTGCTAACAGATCGAGCTTTCGTCTTTGAAGAACCGGCCCATTTAGCGGCGTGATATTATCAACCGCCGTGCCTTTCGCTCGCATGACGGTAGCTTGATGGCTGGCAGGAAGAAATGAGCTTCCAAAATTCTCAAGACCTCCGTTGGGAACCCAGTCGTTGTTCAGCAGGACGTAGGCTGGCAGATTTTTGTTCTCTGTACCGAGTCCGTAAGACACCCAAGCGCCAATACTGGGAGCCTGTCCAAGCAAGCGCCCCGTGTGCAGCAGTAGATTCGATTGGCCATGCAGCGGTAGCTCGCCGACCATCGAACGCACGACGCACAACTGGTCGGCGACTTTGGCCAAATGTGGAAACAAATCGCTGACCCAAAGCCCGCTCTCACCACGCTGCGCGAAGTGCCACGGACTCCCAAACCACACCGCACCGGCACCAGCCTGAGAGCGTTTCGAAGTCCACCGCGCCCCCACAGGTTGGCCCTGGTGCTTCTTCAGCATGGGCTTGTAGTCAAACGTATCCACGTGACTAGGTCCGCCATCCATAAAGCAGAAGATGACATTCTTTGCTTGCGGCGCGAAATGGGTTGAAGCCCGGACGCCGTCTGAAGCCCGGACGTCGGTTGAAAACATCGCATTAAGTGCCAGTCCGCCGAAGCCCATCGAAGCCTGTTCCAGGATCGCTCGTCGCGTGAGTGGTGTGTGGATCATAGTCATTATCGGTAGTAAATGAATTCTTGGGTGTTGAAAATCGCATGCGCCAATTGAGCCCAGCCGGATTCATCGGCCAGCAGATCCGACGACAGAGAACCTGTCCGAAAAGGGGTCTGACCCTTTGGAGGCGATCCGATTTCATTGGTTTTTTCTGCTCGCCGGAGAGGGTCAGACCCCTTTTCGGACAGGTTCTGAGCGACTTCATGTAAAAACGAAATCCAATTCGCTTGTTCAGTTTCATTTGGTTCGCGGCCGAAAGCAGCCAAGAACATGCCGTTCAGACGTTCTTCAACGGTTGAGTGAGGAGTCTTCACCAATTCGTATGCCCATCGCTTTGCCAGAGATTCAACCAAGGGATCGTTCAACATCGTCAGTGCCTGTACCGGAACGCTGGTGACGTTGCGTTTGCCACTGGGTAGACGTAAATCCGGCAGATCGAATGTCATTAAGAACTTCGGCGGGTCCATAATGGACATGGTCAAGTACAACGATCGCCTACCGTCACCATCGAGTGGTCCGGAAAACAATCGCTTGGCTGCGTCTTCAACCGCACGATGTGGATTGATCGGGCGACCATACAGGCTGGGATCGAGTCGACCGGAAACCGCTAACATGGAATCACGAATTTCCTCAGCCGTCATGCGACGCGTAGCATAGTGGTGTAACAAACGATTGGCAGGGTCGCGTTGCGATGCCAATTCACTAACCTCACTTGATTGACGAAAGCTCGCGCTGAATACCAGTTGGCGAATAAGTTGCTTCGTTGACCAATGGTTGCGCATGAAATCGCGGGCCAACCAGTCCAACAGTTCAGGGTGCGAAGGCCTCGCACCCAGACGACCAAAATCATCGGGCGTAGTCACCAAACCCGATCCGAAGACCCATTGCCAGACGCGATTGACGTAGACTCGCGCGGTCAGCGGATGTTCCGGGTCGACCAGCGACTGGGCGAATTCGAGTCGTCCGCTGCCCGAACTGCCAGCCACTCGATTGCGTCCCGCAAACATCTGCAGCGAATCGGGCATAACCATCTCCCCGAGCGAGTCCGGATTGCCACGGCTATTGAAATACATGCCCTTCACGGCGATCTCACGTTCATCCATGCTATTGACGCTTCGGGGAAACGCGATGGAAGATTCGACTTGGCGATATTCGTTTCGGAGTGTTTCCAATCGACTACCTACTTCGG
>JBBQRC010000642.1:0-3741 GCA_038215215.1 Pirellulales bacterium | reverse complement strand
CATTTTCACTATTTGCTTTGCGCTGCTTGAAATAGTCAGCGCGTGTTTCTCGCGTCCAGGCGGTCGGAGTGTCGTAATACGCAAACACCCGTTCGTAGAATTCGCGGGAGATACCACCAATGCACCGCTTGTTGCCGATGTCGGTCGCTCCCAAACCACCGGTTGTTAACCCGCCCACAAAGCGCGTGGGTTCGATCAAGACGACCGATTTGCCCATCCGTTTGGCCTGGATGGCTGCCACGACGCCACCGCTGGTGCCGCCATAGACCACGACATCCGCGACCTCATTGGCCGGGACCGAAACGAAGCCTAGCGGTGCCACTAACAGCCAGATGAAAAGCCGGAGTAAACGCTGCATGGGAAGCTCCTGACAGTTAAAGGATTTTTTTGTCCGCTGCGCACTGATCATTATAGGCTTGGATCGTCGCTTCGCCGACATGAATGCGGCCGATGGCCAGACAATGGCCAGTCTCAATGCTCACATCGACCCACGTGCCGCTCAACCGCACGTCCCCGGTGGCGACTTGGAACGACGTGGGTACTGCATCCAGTGTGGCTTCCATCACGGGGGCAATCTTGCGACCCAAGATGCTGTCGTACGGGCCTGTCATACCGACATCGCACTGGAAGCCGGTTTTGCCAGGAAAAATCTGCTCATCGGCGGTGGCGACGTGGGTATGCGTACCTAGGACAGCGGACACACGACCATCCAAGTATCTTCCCATGAGTTGCTTGTCACTGGTCGCTTCTGCATGAAAGTCCACCAAGCGTATCTTCACAGCCGGATCAATTGCCGCCAGTTCGCGATCAGCACCGTGAAAGGGGCAGTCGATGGGCTTCATGAAGACGCGTCCCATCAAATTGATCACGGCAACTGGGATGCTGTCACGAGCCATGAAAACCGCGTGGCCGCGTCCTGGAGCGCGGAGCGGCAGATTGGCGGGCCGCACGATGTTAGCCTCGCTCACCAATACGTCGATAATCTCACGTTTCCGATAGAGATGATCACCCAGAGTAATGATGTGAATGCCGCTATCGATCAGGCGGCGGTAATCGACGCACCGCAAACCTGAGCCATCAGCAGCATTTTCCGCGTTGGCAACGATCACATCGATCCCCAATTCGCGGCGCAACCACGGCACCGCTTGGCTGGCAATGCGTAGGCCCGGTTTACCCACGATGTCACCCAGGAGCGCTAGCCGCAGACAATCTGGTGGCGGCGACGGCAGTTGCACTTTGGTCACCGTGCAACCTCAATAAATCTCGCTTCGCGAACCACGGTTACCTTGATTTCGCCTGGATAAGTCAACTGCTGCTCAAAGGCTTTGGCAATATCGCGGCAGATTTTGGCGGCTTTGGCATCATCCGTATCGCGGGCGCTGGCAATCACGCGGAGTTCACGTCCCGCCTGAATCGCAAAGGCTTGCTCGACACCCTCAAATCCCTTGGCGATCGACTCCAATTCTTCCATACGTTTGATATAACGTTCCAGCGATTCGCGGCGCGCGCCAGGGCGTGAGGCACTGCATGCGTCGGCCGTGGCCACCAGC
Organism: Pirellulales bacterium; assembly: GCA_038215215.1. Taxonomy (GTDB): domain Bacteria; phylum Planctomycetota; class Planctomycetia; order Pirellulales; family Pirellulaceae; genus Aureliella. Next base: position 2,191 of record JBBQRC010000642.1, on the reverse strand, counting down.
AGTGTGTAGGGATACTCGGTCGTTAATTGATCATGATGTCCTAGCGCGGCATGCACCACCGTTTCATTCTCGCCATGTCGCTTAAGCAGGTCGGCGCCGATCTTGGGGTGGCCTCCTTCCAATTCGTGGTCGGCGGCTTTGCCAATATCATGCAACAAGCCAGCCCGACGGGCCAAGTCCGCTTTCAGGCCGATCATCTCGGCCATTAAGCCCGAAAGGAAGGCGACTTCGATGCTGTGGCGGAGGACGTTTTGGCTAAAGCTGGTGCGGAAATGCAGGCGACCAAGCAAATAGACCACGCGTTCGTGAGCACTACCAATATTGACTTCTTCTAAAGCTTCTTGGCCCTTGCGTCGGATAAAGACATCTAACTCTTTCTCTGTCTGCTGGACAATTTCTTCGATTCGCGACGGGTGAATGCGACCATCCGCAATCAGTTTATCGAGTGACTGGCGGGCCACCTCGCGCCGCACCGGATCAAAACCACTGACGATTACCACCCCCGGCGTATCGTCAATAATTACGTCCACGCCGGTCGCTTTTTCGAACGCGCGGATGTTGCGCCCTTCGCGACCGATAATGCGGCCCTTCATTTCATCATTGGGAATATCGACCGTGCTGGTGGTGCTGTCGGCGGTATGGGCGGCCGCGTAGCGTTGCATGGCGGTGAGAATAATCTCTTGTGACTTTTGTTCAGCTATCTCAGAAACTCGCCGTTCGTGTTTGAGGATCTGATTGCCCACATCCTGCTCCAATTCCTTTTCCAGCAGGGAGAGCAATTGAGTGCGAGCCTCCTCGTGACTCAGGCCGCTGATACGCTGCAGTTGCTGCGACTGCTCCTGCACTGAGCGTTGTAAATCCTCCGAGCGCTTGGTCGCCTCCTGAAGTTTTTCGCTGAGGCGACGTTGATTGGCTTCGACCATTTTTTCCTGTTTGCGAACGTCTTCGGCGGTTTGCTGAAGCGTTTCTTCGCGCCGATCGATGGCGGACTCTTTCTTGCGAACCGCCTCGCGGAGTTTAGCGATCTCTAGTTCCATGTGTTGCTTCTGCTGCAACGCCTTTTCTTTAGCTTCCAACTCTGCTGAACGGACAATGTTGCTGGCGTCCGCCTTGGCTTGATCCAGCATGGTCTGCGACTGCGTTTTAACATCGCGTTTGCGGAGGAAATCAACGAATTTGACCCCCGCTCCGCCGATAATTAGCGCTACGATGGCGATGATGAGCAGCTTAGCGGAGCTAAATTGGTCAACCTGTGCCAGGAAAACGGGGAGGAGAATTCGATCCGATAGATTTTCAAGCAGTCCGCTCAAGGCGAGACCGTCGATAGAGAATGGCTGCGTAGACAAGTTAAACCTCTTCTTTTGCAAGCGAATGCTTGCCCCAGTCAGTTTGAACTTCGTTTACGCTCCAGGGAAACGTAGCCGGTTGTCGCGGCCTAGTGCATGGTCAGGGCTAAAAATTAGGTTTGGCCACGTTGCGAAGTCGTCGAGACTTTCGATTTTCGCCAAGCAGTCCGAAATTCTTGACGAGTTTCGCTACCCTAAAATTGAGCTGCCACAATGCACTACTAAACCGCGAGCAATTACACCCAGACTCCTGTTACCCATCTTACGATATGCCCATTTTGCAACGCCATGCACTCATGCGCTCGGCATTTGAATTCAATGCAGACAAACCAGTCTGCGATCGCTCAAACCTTCGGATTCACATGAGGAAGTCGCGACCAGCCGCCATGCCCAATCCAGCGTTGCCAATCAAAACCTAACTTTCGGCTGGCCAATGGCGATTGCAACCCGACTGTGCCCACCGAGAGTGGGCAGACTGTAATAACAGCCAAGTGCAATTCGCTGTGACGCCACGATCTAAGCCACTGCCAATAGCGATTGCTTTCAACCACCGCCTGAGCACTCACCCATTTGCGGGCTCCCATGGAGCTTCGAGGCGCAAAAATTGAGGCAGGGTCAAGTAGCAGCGAACGTGCAAGGTGCGTGTTGCCTAGCAGCCATGCCAGCAGCACGAGCAGAATAGTTAGCCCGAGCAACATAGGATTAGGGGACGGAAAAGACGTAAATGGTGATTCGGAGCCGTGCGTTCAAACTTCCTGGCGCATTCGAAATAATTGACAAAACCTCGAAGGGCTGGTGGCGGAAACTATCCACCAACCGACACGGGCCACCAGTAGAGTTGCCAA
>JBBQRC010000641.1:0-3743 GCA_038215215.1 Pirellulales bacterium | reverse complement strand
AGCTTCTGTTCAAATTCCGCTTCGTTCAATTTGGGATGTGCGTCTGAATCCCACAAGCGGCGTGAACCGGCAAATCCAACTTGAATGACTAGGGGAAGCCTATGGTTTGCAGTGCTAAGTTGACGATCAGGTGTATTCATTTCAAGTGGCGTTTTTTAAGGTGGTTTTAAACAAAGTGAGTTACAAAGTTTCTATGGCTGCTTCGGCGTGGCGGAGTTCCGGGAGGCGGCGGTTGTAGTTGTGTTTTTCAATCAAACGTCGCGCTTCAGCGAGTTCGGCCTCGGCGAACAGCTCACGGACCTCGCGGTGGTCCGGCGAATCGGGCTCGCCCCGCTGACACAACGCGTCGGCGACGGCGGTGCGACGTGCCATCTTCTGAAACGCATCCTCGCTGAGGTCCGCGTACTGGACCGCACGACGTCCGTCGGCGACTGCGTCCTCCAGCTTCCCCAGCGTCAACTCCAACTCGCTCAGGTTGCTGGACAATCCAGCGGCACTTTTCCACTTGTCAGTTGCGAGGAAACTTTCCAAACCAACCCGCATCGGATCAACGGCTTCGGTGAGGCGGCCGAGGGCGCGGAGGCTGGAGGCGGCTTCGTTCAGAAGCCAGGCCTGGTCCGGTTCGCTTAGGTTCGACGACAGACGGCTCCACGGCTGTTCAAAAAACGCCGCCACCGCGCCCAGGTCCGCACCAATCGCTCCGAGTTTTTTCGTACTAAACGCTTCCGCTCTACGTTGAATGCGGTCGAAGTAAACCTTGTCACACGCTTCCTGCTGCCTTCCTGCCAGGCAACCATGCGTTACCGCCTGATACAGCGGCTGCAAACCGACCAGCGTATCGGGCCGATGCTCGGTCGACTCACACAAATAATCAAACAATCGCGAATGCGCCTCTCGAAACGCCTCCGGTGATTTCGTCCGTAACTGTTCCGAAAAATATTCTCGCACCAGCGGATGCGCGTCGATTTGTAACGCGGCGAGTGGCAACTGAAACACTTTCGATGCATCGTCTTCTGGCAGCAATTCAGGATCGACGGGGGAAACCGAGATCAGGTCCAGCGAGACCAGATCCTTCAAGGCCTTCATCCAATGAGCCACCAGCGACGTTTCTCCCGCCCCGCCCCAGGCGATCAGCGAATACACATTGATGTTTGTCCGCGACTCCCACACCTCATCCAGCGCGGCCAGCTCCGTCTCACGCCCAAACAATTGCTTCGGCGAATGCCGCAGAATACGACTGGCGGCGATTTTGCGTGGCTTGGGTTGCGGAATGCCAAAGTGCTTATAAACACCGGACAGGATTTCTCCAACGTCTTGAAACGGATAGGCATACCGACCGGCTTTGCCAAGTGCCGTCAAGTGAGCCGCCTGCGGAAAATCGCTGCGAATTTTAGTGTTCTGGTCGAAGTCTTCTTTGGGAGCATACACGAGCAGCCCTTTGACAAGCTGCAGCGCAATCCAGGCTTCCCACTGCGTGTAGGTGATCTTCGAAAAGTCACTGAGCAACGCACGCGATGGTTGCAGCGATTCGCTTGCTAGAAACTCTTCGACCAGATGCTTCTTAAAATAGTCCAGCACGCAACGCGAGTTGGCCGTCGTACCGGGTTTATCTCCCACCAGATGCACGACCAGATCGCAGCGGGCGATGTCATCGTACAGCTTGATCAGTGTATCGTCCGCGACCTGCCCCATCAGCGGCTGATAATTCACATCAAACTCCGCCTCCCGCAGCAACTGATGCAGACGATGGGCCAGGTCTTTGAACTGGTCGTTGACGAACGACAGAAAGATGCGTTTCATAGAAAACGACCTGTTCGACGAGCTTTCCGCGAAGGCGGTTTGATCGAGCCAACTTTCACGTCCTCTAATCACCTGTCGTTGGAGGTTTCAGGCACAGTAACGTCGCGGATCGCGTTCTTCGAAACCCAACCACGCTGGCCTTTGAATTCACCACTAAGAATCTCGACCTTACGAAACTCGATCACAGGCCCAAAATTTTGGACACCCTCCAACAATTTGATCTCGGTTCCGTGGATCGCGATGCCTAAATGCTTTTCCGGATCGCCAATTCCTCGCATCACTTCCGTACCATCGTCACGCATGATAAGCGTCGCACCACCATCATTGCTGAGTATCAGCTTTTTAACTGCCTTTGGTGAATTGTTGATCGTTATATTGCCGCCTGCGATCATCCCTGTGTTATTACCCGCCACGATGACGCCAAGATTGTTTGGCGCGTTGATAACGACTCCTGTACGCCGACGAATGGAAACTGTTGGCACGTAGAGCTCCATGGTTTTATTGTCCCCCAAAGAGACCTGAACCATGGTAAACAATTGTCCGATAGAAAACTGAAATGCCGGCATTGCCTCTGTTCCCTGGCTGGCTGGCTGCGAGGGAACAGCGACTGGCGAACCAAGTTTCTTCGGGTCTTCCAGCAAGGTCACCGGCGTTCCGCTTGGCAGGTAAACTCGGTTCTTCATTATTCGCTCGAATTCTCCCGCAGCCGAAAAGCGGTCGTTGTCGCCTTCACGAATCGCCTGCAGGATCTCTTTGAGTCGGTTCAATTCCCCATGCAGTTCTTGTTCGGGAAGATTCTTCAAACCCAGGATTGGGCTGCCATCATCGCTCTCGACGAAAGTAGTCACTTGGCTGATTAGTTGTGTTTGCTGCTGATCCTCGGGAACAGAGACCAGGAAGAGTTGCTTTGACCGACGAAAGCTGGGCAACTGGGCGATCTGAGTTTGCATGCTGGGTGACATAGGCTGCAATTCGACTTCGTGAAAAGGAATCGCCCAGCCGTAACCGACTTGCCCGTCGCGCAGCCCACCATTGCCGATCCCAATGACGGCTCTGTCCGAATCCAGGATGGGTGCGCCAGAATGGCCGGGAAGAAAATTTCCCTCCAGCACTAAAACGTTAATGGACGTCAACGGGCTCTTTCGATCCCCCAGCTCTCCACGGGCTTCGGAATTGAGAATGTCAGTCAGTCGCGCGTATGGACGACCAGTCCGTAGCTTTAGTGGAGTATGTGTTGGTATTCGTTCAATATCCAATGGATGCCCAATCACCGTTGCATCTGTGCCCGCTAACTTCGCTGAAATCGCATTGCCCTTTGGCCAAAACCCGAGCGACAGACCGCCGGATGGAATGGCTTCGTTTTCCACCGAGGTCAACACCGCGACATCCCGTCCCAGGTCGACTTCAGCAATTTTTAGTTTGACCTGGCGTGTGTTTGGGTCATGAAAAAACGCAGTAATCGACTGCGCGTGCGCGACCCCATGAAGTGCTGTGTAGATACCTTCGACACCTCTGACTTTGAAACCGGTCAGGGAGTGCGTCTGTTGGGGCGCAACTTGGGTCACAATTCGACAGACGAAGTAATCATCTTCAGCGTGAGCCCTGATTGAAGTCGCGGCCAGTGCAAACAACAGCAGGCAGCGCAGTACACTACTCATGACTTAACTCCTTGAGGATTGTCGACAAAGCGGTTGGAGAATCGGAAAAACTGTTGGCAAGCTCTCGAATAAAAATGTTGGTGGTAGCTCTTGCAGCAGTCAGTGGGTCTGCTGTTTGTCCGGCCAACGTGGCTCGTTCATTGTCGCTGATCAGCCAGCTAGAACGTTCCGAGTTTTCCTGGCATGCCAGAAGCACTTCAACAAATCGTATCAGATCGGCATCGGATAATTTGTCCGTTCCCAGGTTCCCCAACCTTTGAAGCGACGGCGTGACGCACTCCTGCA
>JBBQRC010000640.1:0-3745 GCA_038215215.1 Pirellulales bacterium | reverse complement strand
CTTGCGAATGTCGTCGACACTGGAATTCGCACGGAGCACATGAACAAGGTGGATGACGGAGTTGAAGCGACGTCCTAGCTCGCAGGCATAGTCCACAGCGACGTCGCCGTTTTTGCTGAAATTAATCGGTACCAAGATATTATGAACTGCCACGAAATTCTCCCAACCGAAGACTTTAATGTGGATCTAAGTATCTGTCATTAAAGCGGCTGTGTAGGCGATTGCAATCCGCCAGACGCGTTTGCTCGTGTCATAACAGCTCAAGAAGTTGTCGGCAGGTTACTTCGTTTTCGGCGTCCGTCGCAAGGGGCTGTTGGGTTCCGATAATTTTCAACAGTGCCTCGCGGAACTCCTCACGTGCCCGGGCGTATTCGTGATGCAACCAAGCCGGTTCGACAGACCAGCGCTTGGCAATTTCGCGAATTGACAAGTTATCATGAAACCGCGCGCGCAACAGCTCAACACGCCGTAGCGCAGCGGGTCCTTGCAAATCCGCCATACGCAGTTGTAGCAGCGACGCTTCCTTCATGACGGCTCGTGCGAATTCGCGATCGAAAACGTCTCCCAGGCTTGATTCATCGGCCGCTGGATCCTGATCAGAAATCGAGTGCCAATCGGGACGCGATTCAAAACGAAGCATTACGTTGCGAGTGACGCCGTACAAAAACGCGCGAAAGCCGCCGGGGCACTCGGATTGCGCCTTAGCCAGCACACCACCTGGACGAATACATTCGATAAAGATCTCTTGAATCGCATCATCGATCATCCGCATGCGTCTCGGACCCGTCCAGCGATATCGCAAGCTCTTGCGCAAGACGGGTTCGTATCGAACGGCAAACTGGTTGATGGCAGAAGCTGATCCATTGGCCGCCGAATGAATGAGAGTCCAGCAAGTCTCCCCAGCGTCCCCAGCAGATTTGGATTGCTCGTTCATGGTTCGTACCGAATTCTTACTCGAATATAATGCACGCGATCGGCAATGACCTTTGTAGCTGGACTCGCAAGAGTTCAATGTAGTGATTCGTCGATCATATAACGTAGCACCGGTACTATCAGTCTATTTCACAGTTTCGGTCTTGGCTTTGTCCATCAATTCGATCAGTTTCTTGAAATCAACCCGTTCACGGAGCGGATCGAGGTCGGCGTCGTGCTTGATGTGCTCGGCATCCGTGAAGCCGGCGGCTATTGCCCGATTTAGCAGGTCCATCGCGCGGTCGGCGTACTCCTGCTGATGCTCAGAGGCTTTAACGCTTGCCAGCGAGTAGAAGCAGGCTACGTCAAACCACTCGACAAGGCTCCAAGGGTACGCGACGGTATGGTCCACGGCGGCGGCTATTAACGTTTCGATCTCGGTCACCGCAGCATCTACTTTTCCAGCACGAAGCTGCATAATCGCCCGTTGAATGCGAGATTGCTGTGGTCCGTCAAGTGGGATGAATTCAAGGACCTTTTCCCAGTCTGCTTCGCTGTCTTGTTTTAACCGCGCGAGCGCATTGGCGCGGCCTGAATAGCTAGATGCAAGTGCGTCTTCGGCAAAGGCGGAATGGCGGTCTCTTTCATACACAGGCCGGACGGCATCAACTGCCCTGTTGAACCAGGCAAGACTTTCGGCAGAATTACCACGTGCGTTCACCAATTCGGCAAACTTGCAATAGCTCCATCCCAGGAAAACTGCATAGCTGGTGACATTCGGAAATTCGGCAACGAGTATTTCGTAATTGCGCATGGCATTGCGGAGTTGTTCCTCTCCCTCAGGCAATCTCCCTTGCATCGTTAGAATTTGTCCTAAATCGATGCAACCAGCCGCCATTTCCTCGCGATAACTGGGTATGGATGGAAATTCTGAGGCAAGCTTTTCGTAGATCCCCAAACCTTTTTGAAGCTGTAACACGGCTTCCTCTGGCTTGGAAAGCTTGGCTCTCAAAAATCGGCCAAGCGACACATGTCTTTCGGCCAAGTTACATCGGCTGAGCGGATCGTCTGGAAATTCAGCCGCCAACGAGGCAGTTGTCATTATAGATTTTCGAAACAGCTCCTCGACTTCCGCGATGTTTCCCGCTTCCGCGAGCAAGTTACCAAGATTGGACTGGCACGTGGCAACGAGAGTCCGGTATTGAGGATCCGCAGGAACGTCGGCGGCCAGTTTTTCAAAGATAAGCAAACCTTTCCGATACTGTTTCTCTGCCTCGGGACGCCCCTGACTCTTCAACAAAACTGCCAAGCTGTTGTGACACATACCCAGGGTCAAATGGCATTTGGGATCGCTAGGGAATTCGGCGACCAATTTCTGCTCGATTTCTAGTGCCTTCCGGAGTTGCTCCTCTGCGCTCGCGTAGTTGCCTAGCTTCCCAAGCACCCACGCCAGCTCGCGCCGCGCATCGGCACAATTATTTCTATAATTTGTTTTAGCGGGAAAATCCTCAGCCAGCCGTTCCCATATAGCGACAGTTCGTTCCCATTCCGATTGGGCATCCGAGTACTGGCCCAGTCGTTCCCAAACGATTCCCAAATAAAAATGACCTTCGCCTCGAAAAGCTCGACTGCGCTCGTCGTTTCCCTGCCGATCGGCAAATGCCTGCCAACGCTTTAGGGCGTTTTCCAGATACTTTCGTTCTTGCGGACCAAGCCTTGGTTTCGAGCCGATTAATTGCTTGATCGCATCGTTCGTGCTAGCCCGGTAACTCTCCATCGTGGCAGATTCAGCCTGTTCGGCAAACTGTTTTTGGGCCAGGGCATCCAGTTTGGCGTTGCGCTCGCCTTCGGCCCGATTACTTTCAGAATTCCGGGCCATCTCGGCGATGCGGCGAGCGGCTTCAGCACGAAACAATCCGATCGAGGTGCCAACGATCCCCGCCATAAGCGTGATTAACAGCAGAGTTGCTGCAAAGGCGGAAGCGCGATTGCGACTTAGAAACTTCCGCAGCCTGTAAGCGGTACTTGGCGGGCAGGCTTCAACGGGCTCGTTGGCCAAAAACCGATCGATGTCCCGCGCCAGTCCGCCAGCCGAGTCGTAACGTCGCGTTCGCTCCTTTTCGAGCGTCTTCATCACGATCCAATCCAGCTCGCTTCGCAGCAGTTTACTCAGCGCATTGGGCTCCGTGTTGCGCGAGGCCGCGATCGAAGCGCGCATCTTGGACGACGACAGTCTAAAGCTGGGTCTTTGCGGGTCGACCTCGCGAATCACTCGCAACACTTCCATCATGCCCTGCTCCGCAAGTTCCGAGCGGCGAAATGGAGGCGAACCCGCCACCAATTCATACAACAATACTCCCAGCGAATAGACATCGCTCCGAGTATCAATATCGACATTGTTCAATTGCGCCTGTTCGGGGGACATGTATTCCGCCGTTCCGACGACGGATCCGAAACCTGTGTGTACGGAAAAATCCATCAACTCCGAGTCGCTGGCTTTGGCCACGCCAAAATCGATCACCTTGGGCACTGGCTTGTCGTCGAACAGCGCCACCATCACGTTCGCGGGCTTGATATCGCGATGGATGATGCCCTTCTGGTGCGCATGTTGGATCGCCTGGCAGACGGGAATGAACAATCGCAGCCGCTCATGAAGATCCAGTCTACGCTCATCACAAAAAGTCGTGATGGAGGTTCCGCGGACCAGCTCCATGACAAAATAAGGGCGACCTTGATCGGACATTCCGCCATCGAGCACCCTCGCGATGTTGGGATGGTCCATCATGGCGAGTGCCTGACGTTCAGCCTCGAAACGAATCATCACACTGCAGGA
>JBBQRC010000639.1:0-3771 GCA_038215215.1 Pirellulales bacterium | reverse complement strand
AGCCACTGATGCCAAAGTACGAACCGCAAGGCAACGACGGACAAGGTAAACGACATGGAACCAATTCGTCTCATTCCAAATAAGGCTCCATTCCTCGCAGCGGCGATTGCTTTTTTGGCAATCGCGATTGGAATTGTGGTGGCATGTATCGCCTTCGAGAAATACTTCTTCATTGTTGCCGCAGCCCCATGCTTTGCATTGAGCGTGAGTTTTTTCTCGGCAATGCGACGGGATGCTGTTTTTCTTGACCTCTCACCGGCGGCCCTTGAGGAACGATTTGCAAGAACCAATCGACGATGGAAATGGAGCGACTTCGACAGATTCTTCGTAGTGGATGTGCCAATACAGTCGGAGAAGGGCGGAACAACAAAGTCTATCGGTTTTCTCTATTCATCTAGTTATGAGGGGGTTAAGGAACCGAGCAAACTTTTCGCTTCACCACATTGCGACGACGCACTTACATTTCTTTATGGGATGAAAGCATCCGAATTGGCCGATCTGCTCAACCAATGGCGGTCATGCAGGAGGACTGGCTGAATGAACGAGAAAACCTCAATCCAGCCTGGACGCTACCGGCACTACAAGGGCAACGAATACACCGTCATCGGCACGGCCCGACACAGCGAGACGCTAGAAGAACTCGTTGTTTACCGGCAAGAGTACGGCGAGCACGGCATGTGGGTCCGTCCCAAGGAGATGTTCTCGGAGTCGGTGAAGATTGATGGGCAAGAATTGCTTCGCTTTCAGCCCTTGGCGTCGAGCAGCAGGAACGTCGGCGAGGACATCAAGAACATCTTTTCCGACCTTCCCCAGCACTTGCCCAAGGAAGTCGTCCAAACGCTCCTTCAAGCCGCCGACGTGCGCATCGAGCGAATTATCTCCCACGGCCATGCCTCAGCCACAGATTTCTGGTACGACCAGCCGCAGCACGAATGGGTGATCGTCTTGCAGGGAGCGGCACGATTGCAATTCGAGGACCGAATCGTCGAGATGAAGGTCGGCGATTTCATCAACATCCCAGCATTCAAGAAGCACCGAGTCGATTGGACTACGCCGGACGCGCCGACCGTATGGCTTGGCGTGCGGTACGGGTAACTTGATGACTACGGAGATTCCATTTCGTATTGCCCTGGTCATCGTCATCTTGCTAACGATGTCGGTCACTGTCTACCATCGACTGCAAGCCGCAAAGTCAGGCGAGTCGATCTCTCGCAAGGATGAAGGCTACGCATTCGCCGTCACGCTTCGACTTGCTGGATTTAGCCTTTGGATCGCCACTTTCGGTTATCTGCTGTTTCCCGCTTACGTCCAATGGGCAGCGGTCCCACTGCCGCAATGGATTCGATGGATTGGTGTGGCTGCGGGATCATTTTGCGCGCTGCTGATGTATTGGACGCTCTCCAGCTTGGGAAAGAACCTGACAGATACCGTCGTGACTCGGAAGGAGGCGACACTTGTAACCCACGGACCTTATGGCTGGGTCCGGCATCCCTTTTACGTTACGGCAGCATTGCTCATGTTCGCGGTGATGGTGCTGACTGCGAACTGGCTGATCGGGTTGACCAGCGTATTCGTTCTTGTCCTACTCGCCGTTCGCACGCCGAAAGAGGAAGTGATGCTGATCGAGCGATTCGGCGACCACTACCGTGATTACATGGCGAAGACGGGGCGATTCATCCCACGATTTCTCCGCTGACGACCGAATGACAATGCAACATTGGTTGTGCGGATACGCCAATAACTTACTAACTCAACCGATCCGAAGTTCCAACGATTCAAAGATAGGGTTTACGGAGGAGAGGGTTTCCTTAAAAACTTGCTGGCGATGGCGGGCGGAGAGGATCTCGAGTTAAACGCTCGTCGCGTTCGCAGGACGAAAACACGAACGGCCCACCAAATCATTGGCGTCGTTGCGGCGCATTACGTAGTCGATGCCAGCGGTTACCGCGAATTCCGTAGTCTCGTCGGTGGCCATGACTTAGCGGCTTACCTTTGCAGACGTTATAGTTGAGCTACGCTCCGAGAACTGTCGATCGAATTCGGACTTTTTCATCCCGATGGTTCGGCAAATTTGGTGCGTCGAGTTAACGCGAGACTGAAGGACTCTGCGGAGTTACGAAAGCACTGCGAGCAAATCGAACGGAAACTTGGACTGAAAACCGAAGATCAAGTCTGACCCCCGCGCAGCCCCTCCGATGTTACGGCGGTTACAGCAGCGGCAATCGCACAGCCTTCATCGCCCTCTGCCAGCACCTGTGTCCACTGCCAATCAGCGATGAATCAGCCAACGCTCCAATCGGCTTAGATCTCGAAGCGGATGACAAGACTCCATGTTGTCCCAAATGTCAGCAGCCCATGTGTGAGATCAGCAGCACTCCGCGACCTTCATGGCGAGAGTTGTTTTATGGTCCTGACCACCAAGCTTGGTTCGAAAGTTGATGTCATTCCAGTTAATCGTTAGATCAGGGAATATCCTCTACGCGTATCCATTCGCCATCGCTCGCTGCACGATTTTGAATGGAATCTTGCCCACAGCATGGCTGCGACCGCGACCACCGCACCAGCAAAAACTGCTACCTACTGGCACGATCAGCTTGTATTGCTTCCACCAGTCACGCTAGACTGCGATCATTCCAGCCGCAACGCCCCGCGATCCGCATAACCACCTGCCGCGTGCGCGAAGCGTCTTCGTTCAACGCGCAATCTAGCCCGCCGCTGCGGTTGGGATAGATTGCTATTCGTTCTGTCGCAAAATTGGTGGGGTTCCATTTTCTGTCAAAACACCTCTATGCCACCCAAGCTATCAACTATTTTCCTATGTGCAATTAACTTCCTATTTGGTTGGTTGTCAGGTCAGAATTTACTGCTCACACCCGATGGAGACATATCAGAGTCACTTCGTTGGGGATTTTTCGGTGCCGAGTCACTATTTGCTGTGACTTGGATATCACTAGGTCCTCGTCCATTTCACCGACGACTCATTTCAACGTTGAATTGGGGGCTTTGTCTTTCCATTTTAAATTGGCTCGGATTTCTGTTCGGGAGTGGTTCGAAAGCATGGGCATACTGCACAGAATTTGGCTATGTCGTGACGCAATTGCCAATTGCCGTGTTAATTGCCAGTACCCCTCTGCTTCTGTTTCGTGTCCGAAATTTATTGGTCTTCGCGCGTGAAGAAAGTGATGAATCGCGGTGGACGTCCGATATTGCTTTACTATTTGTCGCAATCCTTCTTATCGCGATACCGCTTTCGGTGCGACGTTATTCACCAGTGAGAATTTCGGACGACCTGTATTGGGGATGCATTTTTGGCGCTATTGCCGCTGTTGTCGCGTTTCCGATTGTGCCATTGATTGCGATCGCCTATTTCTGCCAAAAGCTAAGCTTCTTTTGGATCATAGTTCCGTTTATAACATTCGTTACTCTGAGCCAAATTGTTGCTGCGAGCTTTCCGTTTCCTGCAGGCGGTGGGGGCTACATCGCCTATCGAGAAACGGGAATTATTGCTTTTGTTTCGTTAACCGTAGTATCCGTCCTCTGCTTCGAAAAGCGACTTCAGGGATACCGATTACTCTCGCTGAAATCGATTCAGAGCGATAAACTGCGGTAACAACATTGCAAATAGCGACAGAAATCGGGTAAGGACGGCCATCGCTGACCGTCCTCCCCACACCACCGGACATGCGGGCCCGCATCCGGCGGTTCAACGAAGATGAGCAAGTTCTGCCCATAATGTCTTAAGACTCAAGACTCCTTGAGCTGCTAACCAAG
>JBBQRC010000638.1:0-3785 GCA_038215215.1 Pirellulales bacterium | reverse complement strand
TCAGATGTGCAACGACTGGCTCAATAACGATATTAGCGCAGGATTGGATGACGGCATCGAGGCGGATTTCGCTCTCAGTAACTGCCGCATCATGCGAAACCGCATCACAAATTGCTTTGTCGGCATCAGTTCGCAACCGGGACTGGGCGGGCCAAACTATTTCATTCGCAACGTCATGTTCAATCTCACCTACAACGCCTTCAAGTTGCATCGACACAGTAGCGGCGATGTAATCCTGCACAATACCGTGGTCAAAGCTGGTGATGGCTTCGGCAATTATACTAGCGAGCCATTCGACCACGCGTTCATCGCCAACAACCTCTTCGTCGGTGGCAAGGGAAGCAGCGCGGATGCCAGCGGTGGATACAGTGCTGGTCGCGGTCGCGCTGTTGATGTTCAGACATTCAGTGACCACGTCGTCTTCGACCCCAACGCATTTGGAACTCACGGATTGCCCTTTGAAGGAAAAATCCGTTCATTCAACTTTAACGACATAACAAAAAATACATTTGATCTGCACTGCGTCCAAGTGGACCTGAATGTCTTCGCGTTACCGGCGTTCCCAGACGATCCCACGGTTCTCTACGCTGCTCCCGATCTCCGCCTGAAATCAAACAGCGTCGCTGTCGACGCGGCGATTGAAATCCCGAATGTGAACGATCACATTACCTCTGAGCCACCCGACATCGGGGCCTACGAGGCGGGTCAGTCACTACCGATCTACGGACCACGACCGGTGAACAGATCCCGTTAAAACAGTGTTCCACTTCCGCCCTGATCTTCAAACGCAAAGCGAAGTAAGACTCGCCCGTCTGCGTTTGCCAAATCTATCGCGTTCAAGGTGAGCGCAATCAAAAAACGAACCCAAACGAAAACGAATTCGGTTGCTCCAACGTTCTCTGTCGGTCAAAATCTACGACTCCAGGTCGCAGTCCAACTCCTGCCATGATGAATCAACAAAACACCATCTTCGCTATCAGGCAAACGTTTTTCCTGCTGGCACTGTTTATCACCGGCAACATCGTTCTGGGAAATGGTCCCAAAGACGGTGCCACGAAAGGTCGCGGCCTCGAAGACTTCGCGAAGCTCACCTGGGATGCCATTGAGCACAACGCCACACCCACCGCTGACGCCCCGTTTGATAAAGCCGATCCCAGGTTTCTCCTCGATACCGACTTCAATGGCCGAGCCAGAACCAACGCCCTCAGCGGGGCCGTCGTCCGCTGAACAGGCTCCCATGCTTCAGCATCCCCTTCCAAAGTAGCAACCAGATGCACCGTCAACTCATCGCACTCACAATCGTCTGCACCAGCGCTGTTCTCTCCAACAGCGCCATGGCTGATTCTACTTGGCAGCCTTTTGGACCTGGCGGAGGTGGATGGATCGAGGATGTCGTGGCGCATCCGACAAACCCGCAGGAAGTCTGGGCGATGACGGATCTGTCTGGCCTGTTCCGTTCGCAGGATGCGGGCGTGACGTGGCGAAAGATGTCGGCGGATGTCGAGCGCGGCGTGATGGCTCGAAAGCAGATCGTTTCGCATAATCGACAGTTCGCCATCGATCCAAGTGACCCGCAACATCTTTACTGGGGCGTCTGCAACATGATCTGGGCCAGTCATGACGGCGGCGTGACATGGCAGGCCGCTTATGGCAAGCCACCTGCCGTCGGCGATGACCGGACACCCGGCATCGGTCACGCCATCGCCGTCGCGACCGATGGAAGTGTCGTTGCGCTCGATCACGACAGCATCCTGCGTGTCTCGCGCGATCACGGCGGTTCGTGGAGCGCGTTGACGTCGCCGCCCGTGGCGAAGAACTCCTCCGATACACCAGCCTTCCCTTTCTTCCTCGCCGACGGCACGCTCTGCGTCGCGTGCCGGCCGTCACCGGGGCTCGCGATTTCAACAGACAGCGGCAAGAGCTGGAGCATGGCCTTGCCAGACAGCATCATCCTCACCGCACGCGCTTCCCCGACGGGTGGCGGTCTGTTTGCATTTGATTCGACCGGCAAACTACATCGCAGCAACGATAGCGGCAGCACGTTCACCGTCGTCAACGAGTCGCCGCACAAGTGGGAACCTGGAACGCGTTTCGCCGGCGGACTGGCTGTTTCAAAGGACGGCAAGGTCATGCTTTGGGCGTTGGGAGAACTCGTCGTCAGCAACGATTGGGGCGCGACTTGGACGCGGCACCGCATCGAGATAAATTGGGATCGCGGATCGTATCCCGGTATGAATCGTTACGCCTCGCCAGAGGGCAAGTGCAGCGCACTCGCGGTCACTTCCGATGGAAAGACATGGCTAAAATGCGACAGCTCGCTGATGTGTCGCAGCACGGATGATGGTGTGAGCTGGACCGGCAGCACCACGGGTCTGCAAGTGCTGTGCTATTTCCAAGGCCCTGCCATCAGCCCGCATGATCCGACGCAAGCGATGGTGGCCGCACTGGATCAAGGTGTCTTCAAAACCGAAGACAACGGTGCATCGTGGAAACCCATGCGTATCCAAACAGAGTGGTGGAATGAGCAGTGGCAAAACCATGACGGCAGCGTGGTGAAGGCTCATCCGATGAAGCCGCAGACTTGGTTCGCCATCGTCCACGGCCACGGTGGCACGCGGCATCCGCGACTGCATCGCACCGACGATGGCGGGGCGACGTGGACGCTCGTGCTTGATGTGAAAGAAAAGTTCGGTGGCGAGTGGGGCAAGTGGCTCGACGATTCCGAAATGGGTGACCTCATCTTTGATCCTGTGAATCCTGACGTGATGCACCTTTGCAATTACCAGCTTGGCGTTTTCAAAAGTGAGGATGGCGGTGCGACGTGGCAACAAACGCTGGAAACCAAGAACGGCCTTAGCCTGATGACCAGCCCCAGCGGCCAGCATGTCTACCTGCAGTGCGTTAAACGCACCGGCCTTTACGCCAGTCATGATCGCGGCCAGACCTGGGAAGTCGTCCATGCCGCCGACGGTGTCGATGGCATGGCGCATCACCCGAAGGATGAAAGCACGCTGTTCATTAACGACGGCCAGCATGAAAACTACTGGAGCCACAAAGGCACCCGTCCCGCCAGGCTACTGAAAAGCACCGATGCTGGCAAAAACTGGACCGAACTCGCCAAGCTCGACGGCGGCCCGCTGTACATCGATCCCATCAAGCCTAAGTTCATGCTCATGAGCACACTGCAAGGCGGCAGTGGTATTCTTCGCAGCAGCGACTGCGGCCGCACCTGGCACGACTTCCATCACGACGCGCCCAGCCACACTGCCCGCGGCTTCACTTACGGCGGCACTCCCGGGAGTGTGCTCTATCACATGTTCGGCAATATGACGCGGACCGCTGAACTTTACGAAACACCATGAAATTTTAGCCGCGATCCATGGAACTGATTTACTTCGGTTCAAGAATGATCTTGTCCAAGGCGACGACGGAAACGTACGGCACGAATCCGATTTCTCGCTGTCTTTTGTAACTATCCACTATGGATGCCTGTTTCTTTGCATAGTCGACACCCAAGGCAAGTTTTCCAGTCGCTCGAATTGCGATCGCATTTTGACGGTTTTCTTGACACCAATCCATTTTCGCTGGTTTGTCATGGGCCAGGAAAAAGACCGATTCAATTGCGATCCCGTCGATCGCGTCGAGGTAAACCTGGTTGGGCTTGGGTTCCCAGGACGACCACGTGTACAGCTCGGGGCAATTCTGTGCGACCACTTTGAAGTTGGGCTGTTTTGACTTGGCGTACTTCGAAACTTTCGCAATCAGATCGACCATTCGCTCAGCCC
>JBBQRC010000637.1:0-3804 GCA_038215215.1 Pirellulales bacterium | reverse complement strand
AGGCTGGGTCAAACCTGCTGATCTGCCGAGCAATGCAGAGATTCGCGACGAAATTCAATCATTGGCCCGACTGCACGAAGGCCGGGCGCGGACCGATAACCTGTTACAGATGCGACTGGTCGCGCTGCGGGTGATGCGACTGCTGGCGCGCTTCAAGCCCAAGCTGATTGGAAGTACGCTCACCGGGCATGTCCGGCGCGGTTCGGACATCGACTTGCACCTCTTCTCTGACAGTCTCGAAGCGATTACTGCGGTGCTGGATGAGCAACTGCTGTTCTATGACGTCGAGCACAAGCGGGTACGCAAGGATGGTGAAGAACGAATATATACGCACATCCATTTGAAGGACAGTTTTCCCGTTGAGCTGACGATTTATGCCGCGAGCCTCTTGAATCAAGTTTTCAAAAGTTCGATCACTGGCAAGCCGATTGAGCGCGCCAGCGTCGCTCAATTGGAAGAATTGTTGGCTAAGCAGTATCCCGAATTGCAGCTTGAAGAGCAGTTGCAAGAGATGGAGGATGCGCCGGATCGATTCCAAGTATTCACGAGCTTGCTACTACCGCTGGAGAATGTCAAGCAATCGCCCAAGTATCATCCCGAGGGTGACGTGCTGTATCACAGTTTGCAGGTATACGATTTGGCCTGCGATGAACTGCCGTACGATGAAGAGTTCTTGTTGGCGGCTTTGTTGCATGATGTCGGCAAGGGAATCGATTCCCAAGCGCATGTTACGGCTGGTCTCGAAGCGCTGGCCGGATTTATCAGTCCTCGAACAGAGTGGTTGATCGAGCACCACATGGAAGCTCAGAAGATTCTCGATGGCACCATCGGCGTTCGCGCGCATCGCCGCTTGCACGAAAACGAAAGCTATGAAGAGTTGCTCCTGCTGGGGCAATGTGATCGCGGCGGTCGAGTTGCCGGCGCACAGGCCCCTGAGCTGGAGGAAGCGATTGAGTATTTGCGGCAGCTCGGCTACAGCTTCGGGACCTGACCCAGGAGAGCCCCCCCGATCTCGAATCGCACGGGCTCAGTCGGGCATGTACAATGAACGATCCCTCAACGTCCCCTCTCCAAGATTCAATTTCTAGGTCTGATGATGCTATTCTGCGCCCACCCTCGATTTGTTGCCTGCCTTTTTTGGCTGCTCGTTGTTTGGACTCGATCAACAACTGGAGCGGCAGATGTCGATTATCAGCGCGAGGTGGCACCGCTGCTGAAAACTTTCTGTGTGGGCTGCCACAACGACACCGATCGTGAAGGTAATCTGTCACTCGGCTCGTTGGCAGCGCTCCGCGCGGGAACGCCGGACGGCGCCATCATTGATACTGCGAAACTTGCCGACAGCAAACTGATTCAGGTGCTGGCCGAGTCGGCCGAGTCGCGCATGCCACCGGAGGACGAACCGCAACCAACCGCCGAGCAAATCACGATCCTGCGCAATTGGGTGCTGCAAGGCGCCCCGGGGGATGTCGCGCCGACCAAGGCGATGGCCAGCGTCAATATCCCCAAGTTACCCAGTGATCCATCGGCCGCTCAACATGTCACCGCGGCTTGTAGTGGTGGTGACGGCCGTACAGCCGTTGGTAGATTTGCCCGGGTGGTCATGCAAGACACAGCGGGAGGCGTGTTGTGGGAGTTCACAGAACTGCCCGGTAAAGTCAACCAGTTGCGACTCACCGCAGACGGCAAATCATTGATCGTGGCGACCGGCATGGCGGGCGTCGGCGGCGAAGTCGTCGTTTTGGATGCTAACAATGGCCAACTGCAACAACGTCTGCTGGGACACTCCGATGCAGTCTATTGTGTATCGGCTAGCGGCGATGGTCGCTGGTTAGCGTCGGGGAGTTACGATCGTACGGCGATCCTCTGGGATCGGGCAACTGGGCAGCCCGTGCACACGCTGAGTGGACATAATGGAGCGATTTACGATCTCGATTTCAATCCCGCCAGTTCTTTAATTGCCACCGCCAGCGGAGATCAAACAGTCAAGGTTTGGAATCTGGCGGGCGTGCGACTCGACACGCTGGGACAGCCTCAGGGTGAAGTGCTCAGCGTGCGATTTTCGTTGGATGGAAAGCATCTTTTTGCCGCGGGAGTAGACCGGCAAATTCGCAAATGGGAAATCATCTCGCAAACGGAAGCAGCGATTAATCCGCTACTGATTTCGCGTTTTGCCCACGAAGACGATGTGTTGCAAATCGAATTTCTCGATAAGGACCATCTCGTTTCCATTTCCGCGGACCGCACGACCAAGTTGTTTGACACCGCTCAATTACGCCCTCTCGGGGAACTGGCAACTTCCCAGGATATGCCCAGTGGAATGTCCATTCATGCTAGCTCGGGAATACAGATTTATGACGCTTCCGGCTCTGTTCAACAGGTCGATCGAGTCCGCATCGATCAATTGATCGCCGCGTCCAAGTCCCCGAAGCCAACTTCAATGGCGGCCGGGGCGCAATCAGAGGTCACCTCAGTAGATGATCTACCGCTGCAGGTCGTGCCCGAGTCCGAACCAAATAACGGGCTTGCCGAAGCAGCCAAAGTCGATCTGCCGACAAAAATCACCGGTGTGATTGACGTGGACTCAGGGGGAACTGGCGATGTGGATGTCTATCGTTTTTCGGCCCACGCTGGCGATACCTGGATCGTGGAAGTCAATGCCGCCCGCAGCGGTTCGCCGCTGGATAGCCGTGTAGAAATCTTGGATGAATACGGGCAAGGTGTTATTGAGGCACGGTTGCAAGCGACACGCGAGTCGTACTTTACCTTTCGTGGCAAAGACAGCTCCACGAGTGATGACTTCCGCATGCACAACTGGGAAGATATGGAGTTGAACGAATATCTGTACGCCAGCGGTGAAGTGGTGAAGCTGTGGCTGTACCCGCGTGGTCCCGATTCGGGCTTCAAAGTCTATCCTGGAGTTGGCAGTCGCTATACTTATTTCGGTTCGACGCCAACTTCCCACGCTCTGGGCGAACCCGCTTATGTTGTGCGTGAGTTGGTGGCTGAAGAGGAACCACTTCCCAATGGCTTGCCCGTATTTCCCATCTACTTCGAAAATGACGACGATGGTTTGCGCCGCTGGGGAAGCGACTCTCGTTTGGAATTTATCGCGCCGCGAACTGCCGATTACTTTCTCAAGATCCGCGATGCCCGTGGTTTTGGCGGTGGCGATTTTAAGTACACGCTGGACATGCACCGTCCTCGGCCCGATTTCGAACTCAAAGTCGCAGGAAACAAAATGACCATGCCGGCTGGTAGCGGTCGCGAGTGGACCGTCTCCGCGACGCGTATCGATGGCTTGGAGGAATCGATTTCCATTGAAGTCCAGGGACTCCCGGAGGGTTATCTGGCGACCAATCCATTGATCATCGAAGCTGGGCAACAAACCGCCGTCGGGTCCATCTTCGCTACTGACGCAGCCTCTCCAGGTAAAGCCGAATTGTCGTTGGTTGCAAGTAGTTCCCATCACGGCAAGTTGATCCAACATACGCTGGCTGAGAAAATCGAACTGGAGCTAGGAGCGGCGCCGGAGCTTCAGTTCAAGTTGGTGCATACTGCGGCTGGAGCCAACGAAGTTGAAGAGCTCACCATTCGCCCGGGAGAATCGATCTCAGCCCGTATCGTCGTTAATCGCGCTGATGTGACCGGCCCAGTCAGTTTTGGCGGGGATGATGCAGGACGGAATTTGCCACACGGTACCATTGTGGGCAATATCGGACTGAACGGACTGCTGATCCCAGAGGGCCTGACCGAGCGGGAGTTTGTAATTATTGCGTCCAGGTGGTTACCTCCGCAGCGCCG
>JBBQRC010000636.1:0-3810 GCA_038215215.1 Pirellulales bacterium | reverse complement strand
TGTGGCCACGGCAACGGCAGCGGCATGCCCATCTGTGTTGAAATGAAGACGGGCAAGATCGCCTGGGGGCCACAACGGGGTGCAGGCAGCGGTGAAGCATCGATTGCTTACGCCGATGGAAATTTGGTATTCCGTTTTCAGGACGGCACCGTGTCCATCATTGAAGCTACGCCCGAGAAATACGAAGTCGTGCGCAGCTTTAAGCCTGAATTTCAAGAACGCGAATCGTGGTCTTATCCCGTGATCGCCAACGGAAAACTCTACCTGCGCGAGCAAGATAAGGTCATGTGCTACGAATTGCGTTAATCGCCTACAACGCCCAACCTTCACGTGGACTGCGACTGACAAATTGGTTGGCTGCAGCAATGTTGGTAATCCGCATGGCTTGGCTATCCCAGTCGATCGAACCACCCGCGCGATAGGCTACGTTGCCGAGGTGGTTGGCCTCGGTCAGTGGCCCCGCGTAGCTGAATGGACTGGCTGTTGGGCTGCCTGTACGGCAAGCCAGCAGCCATTCTTCATGCTGTCCAGGCGAGTCCGGAATGAATCGTTCCGGAGCTGTGAAGTTATTGAATTTTTCTTCTGGTAAGAGCAGATGCTTACCGTAATCGGAGACCAACATGCCTTCGGAACCGACAAACAGTACACCGCTATTCCATTGAGGGATTTCTTTATCGAGCCAACGTTGCGGTTTGTGCGTACCTTGATACCAAGTTAACTTGCAGGGCTTTAACGCATCCCGCGCCGCATACTCATAGGTAGCGGTCATGGACGCAGGGGCAATCTCTGGATGCGGCTGTCCACCACTGGCTGTGACGCGTGTAGGCGCGTCCAGCTTCAGTGCCCAATAGGGTAAATCGTTCCAGTGGCTACCAAGATCGGACATAGTGCCATTGCCAAAATCCCACCAGCGGTACCACTTGGGACCAGGGAAATACACTTCGTGGTAGGGTCGATAGGGGGCGGGCCCCAACCACAAATCCCAATCCAAGAACGGCGGTGGTTCCATGGCCTCAGCCGGACGGTCTGTGACATAGACAATATCTTGATTCGCCTTCGCTTCTTCAGCCGATTGCAAGCCCCACGCGCGACCGACCCACACGTGGGCCTCAGAGACGTCACCGATGGCGCCCGATTGAATCAACTCCACCACGCGGTGGTAGTTTCCGCCCGCATGAATCTGAGTTCCCATTTGCGTGGCCACGTTCGCTTTGGCGGCAGCGGCGGTAATGGCTCTGGCTTCCGCGATGTTGTAAGTGAGCGGTTTTTCACAGTAAACGTGCTTACCCATTTTCAGTGCGGGCATCGTGGCAAACGCGTGGGTATGTTCCGCGACGCTCACGACGACGCCGTCAATATCATCCGCTTGTTCGTACAGTTTTCGAAAGTCGCGATAGCTCCGCGCACCGTCAAAGCGCTGTGCCGCAGAGGATAAACTGCTTTGGTTGACGTCACAAAGCGCGACCACTTGAACGTGAGGATCCTGCGTGATGGTGTTCAGGTTAGCCAAGCCGCGTCCGCCAACGCCGATAAACGCTAGCCGCAGTTTTTTATCGGAGGCCTGTGCCTGTTTGTCGGAGGCCTGAGCCTGTTTATCGGAGGCCTGTGCCTGGCTGCGTCGCGGCTGCGACACAGCACCGAGGCAAACGGAAGCGCCTGCATATCCCAAAAAGGCACGACGTGAAGTTAATTTGCGATTCATGAACATACTCCCGTTAAGTGGGTTACTGATTCCAGTAAATTTTGCAATTGTGAGTGGCTCGGCCGACCGCAATGATGTCTAGATCTCCGTCAGCGTCCAAGTCAGCGCACACCAGATCTTCCACCGCCACGGCCCCAGGATCGACGATCTGTCGCTGCCATTTACCCGCGACCGCATCGATCGGATCATAGATCCGCACACCCCGGCGATGAGCATCGGATTTGTCATCGCGAATGCCGACAATCAACTCTTCGTCAGCATCTGAGTCCATGTTCCCACAAAAGAGGGCATGTCCCCACGCCAGTTCTTCGTCAAGCACAAATCTGGGCCACAGCTCCGTTTTGGATTCCCAATGATCCGGCGCGACGTAGACCACGATCTTATCACCATGCCAGGGTTCGACGGTGGCGATGTAGTTACGACCATCAGCCAGTTTCCCGCGTCGAATCTCACTGGCTCCACGCTTCGGGGCTGCCTCTTCTTGTCCGGCTCCCACGCGACGCACCGTGACTTTACGAGAGTCTGCGCCCGAGTTGGCAAACTGAATCCAACTCACTCCCTCGTAACTGGCCGTGATCAAGTCCAAACGTTGATCATCATTCAAATCAGTGGCTTCGAAATTGTGCATCACATGCAATTGATCGGTAAGCACCCGCTGCCCCCAAGTTTCCTCCAGCGGATTTTGCCCAGGGGTGAACGCCAACAAGCGAATTCCAACTTGATCAAAACCGGGCGCACGCGATCCACGCCCTTTTAGCGGCCCGACAATCAACTGCGGCTGACCGTTGTTTTGAATATCGGCCCAATTCATGCGATGCGTCGTGGGCTCGGATGCAATTGCGTGGTAAGTCCATGGGCCCGTCATTGTGTGTTCGAGCCAGCCGATCGTACCGCCGGAGTCTGCATTGCCAAACTGCCAATCTGCTCCCAATGCCAAATCGAGGCGACCATCGCCGTTGATATCGTGCGGTGCAAAACTGACGTTATCGAATTTTGCGTCGGGGGTGGAATAGATCACATGTTCGACCCAAGTGGGGTTCTCAAGCCAGAGGACGCGCTTACTATCCACGATCGCGATGTCCAAGCGTTGATCCGCGTTCATATCGATCGCGCGGACAGCATAGCCAACCTGAAGCTGCACGGCTAATTCCTCGCCGCGGAATACTATGGGGTTGGCGCCACTGCCTTTTTGCTGGATTAGCAAGCAGCAAATGGCAAAGCAGCACAGAAGCGAGCGTGTGGTAGGCATGATGGTTAAGCTCAGGAGGGGGTGGGGAGATGTGAGGATTGTAGCAAACATAAGCCGAAGATGCAGCGAAACCAATCCGGTGCTCGCGGCTCAAGTCTACTCCAAATCGTGGCCATTCGTGCCATGATTGTGGTCTGATAGGAATCGCCATCCCCGATTCAATTAGAATGGCACTCTCCTTGTGAACTCTACGACGCTAGACGGCTCACTTTCCGCAATACTCGAAGGATCATTACACGTGAGAATCAGTCAATTAGCAACCGTCATGATTACCTACTCAGCGGGACTTGCCTGCTGCGCTGGCTCGCTCAAGTCCCTAGCGCAGGAGAGGACTGCCGCAACGGTAGTTTTGCCCAATGCCCATGCGCACAACGATTACTTGCATCCCCGACCGCTCCTTGACGCACTGGACCAAGGTTTTGGCAGTGTCGAGGCGGATATTTTTCTCGTAGATGGCAAGTTGCTGGTGGCGCATTCGTTGTTGGAGATTCGAACAGATCGCACGCTAGAGGATTTGTATCTCAAACCGTTGGCGGAGCGGTGCGCAGCCAATGGCGGTCGAGTCTATCGCGATGGACCGGAGTTGCTGTTACTGATCGACATCAAATCGGCTGCCGAACCCACCTATCAAGCCCTCACAGAAGCCCTAACTCCGCATGCCAAGTTATTGACTCGTTGGGAGGGCCAGCAAGTCATTCCGGGCGCAATTCGTGTGGTCGTGTCGGGCAATCGCCCTGTAGAGCTGATGGCCAAGCAACCGCAGCGCCTCGCCTTCGTGGACGGTCGCATGAATGACTTGGCTGAGAATTCACCCCCTGAGCGCGTACCGCTGGTGAGCGATCAATGGTCTCAGCACTTC